>PQXD01000015.1:15412-58427 GCA_003194485.1 Deltaproteobacteria bacterium | reverse complement strand
GGAATAAGGCTCTTATGACAATGAATCTCAATAATCAGCATTTCCAGAAAGTCCAGAGGGGCATAAGGCCAAAATTTGGCCGAATCGAAATCTTCGGCTGATATGATTTACGGGACACGCTCAAAAGATACAAGAACGATAATAAGATCAGAATGTTATTTTATGAATTTCTACGAAACAAGCTAGGGGGATGAGGTGATTTGGGGGATGTCCATGAAATTATTTTTTTCTGCATTTGTGATATATGGAAACTATGCCCCGCAAACATGACGAGCGCAAGATACGCCCTGTTTGCCACGGTTACGGAACCGTGCCGGGAAATTTCGTAAAAGGCGTAGGTTGAGGTTGGCTATTAATCGCCTCAGGGACACCTGACGCTGCAGTTGGAAAGGCCCTTGGCCCTGCGGATAAAATTGTTGTTGTCAAAGGTCAGAAAAGGGGAGTGAAATTTGAAATTTGACGCAAAGGGGGGACATCCTATCTTACCCCTGTCAAGCTAAATAATTTCTTTTTAAAAAACAGCTAGTTGAATATTTAGATGGCTATAAAGCACAGGTTCCCTGTTAGGGCTTTAGCAGCTCCTGCAAAAGGTCCGGCGGAACTCTCACCTATGCGGAATTGCGCGACGTTATTGACTAGCTTGACCTACTATTTCGTTTTCCTTGTAATTGTCTTGGAAATGGCAGACGCAGAGACCCCGAAAGCCTATTGTGGTTTGGCTGGTTTGGGTTTAACGCAGGCAGTGCCCTTGCAGCCGATGGAACCGCTGCATTGGCCTTCTTTAATACGCAGGTGGCAACAGGAGCGGCCGCCCTCTCATGGATCATTGCTGAATGGATACTCCAGGAAAAGCCCACAACCCTTGGGGCCGCCTCCGGTGCAGTGGCAGGATTGGTTGCCATTACCCCTGCTGCAGGGTTTGTAAGCCCGGTATCGGCCGTAATTATCGGCCTCGTAGCCGGTGTGCTGTGTTATCTGGCTGTGCCGGCAAAATCCAGGCTTGGTTACGATGACGCACTTGACGTGGCAGGAATACATGGTATTGGAGGAATATGGGGTGCATTGGCCACAGGACTCTTCGCCTCAATTGCCGTGAATCCTGGCGGTGCGAACGGTCTGTTCTTTGGAAATCCTCACCAGTTTGTGATCCAGGCAACAGGGGTTGGAGCAACCATGGCATATTCGTTTATCGGCAGTCTAATAATTCTCAAGATTATTGATGTGACAGTAGGCCTTAGGGTAACCACAGAAGAAGAGGTCCAGGGCCTGGATCTCACACAGCACAGTGAAATCGGGTATTCTCTATAAATAAGCCCTCAGGACGACAGAAAATGCATGGCATATTATGTTCGTCCCTATGTACCTGATTACAGACCTCGTTAAATGGTTCAGTAGTTGATTAGTTCAGTGGTTATTATTATTTGAATTTATATGGTTTGCATAAAAATTGGACACTTGATGTGGTTGAAGCTCTAATATGCTGATTTAACATATTTATTTTCCGACTCAACGACTCAACTATTTGACGATCTCTTGATTAAGGAGGAATCCATGAAGAAAATCGAGGCAATTATAAAGCCCTTCAAGTTGGACGACGTAAAGGAGGCCCTGAACGAGATCGGCATCAGGGGAATGACGATTTCCGAGGTCAAGGGTTATGGTCGCCAGAAAGGACACAAGGAGATCTATAGAGGTGCGGAGTACGTGATAGATTTCATCCCCAAGGTCAAGCTCGAGATAATCGTGGATGCGGCTCAGGCGGACCAGGTGGTGGCGACGATCAGAGAGTCTGCCCATACTGGTAAACTTGGAGACGGCAAGATATTCGTGCTTCCACTGGAAGAAGTCGTAAGAGTCAGGACCGGTGAACGTGGCAAGGATGCTATTTAACCTTAATATGCTGATTGTCCATGACCTAATCAGGACAAGCCGGAACAGTGCCTTAAATGAACTAAAGTTTGAAGTGCCTAAAGTTAAGGTATCGCTTCGCTCTATCTGTTTATATTAACCGCGCTGAAAGCGCGCACCATAACTTTAGGCACTTCAAACTCAAATAACTATACAAAAGGAGAGATATCTTATGACACCAAAACAGGTATTGGGCATGGTTAAAGAGAAGGGTATCAGGGTAGTTGACCTTCGCTTCCTTGACTTTCTCGGATTGTGGCAGCACTTCACGGTGCCTGTAAGCGAGCTGGATGAGACCAGCTTTGAAGACGGCTTCGGCTTTGACGGCTCGAGCATCCGCGGATGGCAGCCGATTCATGCAAGCGACATGCTCGTCGTCCCTGATTCCACCACTGCCCGGTTAGATCCGTTCCTGGCAGAGCCTACATTGGCCGTGATCGGGGATATCGTAGACCCTGTGACCCGGGAGCCGTATTCCAGGGACCCCAGGAACATAGCCAAAAAGGCCGAGGCGTATCTCAGGGGCACGGGCATTGGCGACACTGCATACTTCGGGCCTGAGGCCGAATTCTTCATTTTTGACGATGTTCGCTACGACAATGTCAGCAACGGCTGCTTCTACGAGGTGGATTCAATAGAAGGCACCTGGAACACGGGCCGGGACGAATGCCCCAACCTGGGATACAAGCCCCGCCATAAAGAGGGTTACTTCCCTGTTCCTCCAATGGACAAGTTTCAGGATCTGAGGACCGAGATGCTGCTTACACTGGAGCAGGTCGGCATTGAAGCCGAATGCCAGCACCATGAGGTAGCCACTGCAGGACAGGCGGAAATCGATATGCGATTCAAACCTTTGCTCCAGATGGGTGATCAGCTCATGTGGTTCAAGTATGTGCTCAAGAATGTTGCCTACCGCCACGGCCGTACTGTCACCTTTATGCCCAAGCCGCTCTATGGTGATAACGGCACAGGCATGCATACCCATATCAGCATATGGAAGGACGGCCGGCCCACCTTTGCAGGCGACAAGTATGCCGGGGTTTCTGACATCGCCATGTACGCTATAGGCGGCATTCTTAAGCACTGCCGTGCCCTGTGCGCCTTTACCAATCCCTCAACCAATTCCTACAAGCGCCTTGTGCCTGGTTTTGAGGCCCCGGTTAACCTGGCCTATTCAAGCCGCAACAGGAGCGCCGCAGTCCGTATCCCCATGTACTCAGATTCTCCCAAGGCCAAGAGGATCGAATTCAGGACCCCGGACCCTTCCTGCAACGGCTACCTGGCCTTCTCTGCGATGCTGATGGCGGTCCTTGACGGCATTGAAAACAGAATAGATCCTGGTGAGCCCCTGGACAAGAACATTTATGGCCTGCCCCCTGAGGAACTGGCCGATATCCCCTCAGCCCCGGGTTCTCTGGATAAGGCCCTGGCAGCACTCAAGGAAGACCAGGAATTCCTGTTAAAGGGCGGTGTCTTCACCCAGGACGTCATTGACATGTGGATCGACTACAAGACGGAAAAAGAGGTTAACACGGTCAAGCTGCGTCCCCATCCGTATGAGTTCTTCTTGTACTTCGATATTTAATCATAATATGCGATATACAATTCTGAGGGCCATAGCTCTTTAAGGGATGTGTGGCCTTCACCGTGAAGAGGCTTTTCTGAACGTGCTTTGAAATTTGGTAATCGCGGTTTTCATTTCTGCAAGAAAATTCTCTTCCGTAGGGCATGATTCACACTGGTAGTTATTTGGACAGGAAACCAGGGAGCGACTACCCATTTTCATGCGACGCAGCCGCGGGTTCTTTTCATCAGGCACCATTTCAATACAGCCTGTGGGGCAAATGTAGCTGCAGGCACCGCAGCCTATACATATATCCGATGCTACTTTAAAGGGAGTGGCCACCTCGCGATCGATGCCCCTATTAGCAAGCCCTATTGCACCAACTCCGACGACCTCCTCGCAGAAGCGGACGCAGAGACCGCACAGGATGCACTCGTTTGCTTCCCTCTTCTTGAACATGGGGGACTCGATGCCCATCTGTTTCGCCATGGTCCGGATCATCGGGACTTCAGGACACCTGGCAAGCAACAGTTCCAAAATCATCCTTCTGATCTGCCTGACCCTTGGAGTATCGGTAAAGACCTCCATGCCTCCTTCTGCGGGAAAATTACAGGATGTCACCAGACGTCGCTGCTTATTATGAACGACTTCAACCATACAGAGGCGACAGGATCCGTATGGCTTGAGGGCTTCGTGATAGCAGAGTGTGGGAATAAAGACACCGGCCTTCCTGGCCGCATTGATGATCGGCGTCCCCCGGTCGATCTCGACCCTCAGCCCGTCAACTATAATAGGTACTTTCACTACTTGCTCTCCTGAGCTGCCTGCAAAATCCTGAGTTTTGCAAGCGTCTCTCCAGATTGCCTACCTGACTCGAACCGCCTCCAGCTTGCACAGGCTGTAACAGATACCGCACTTGATACACTTCTGGGGGTCTATCATGTGCGGCTTCTTTTTCCTGCCCGTGATGGCCCCTTCCGGGCATTTTACTTTACAGAGAGTGCAACCGTTGCACAGTTCTTCGTCGATATAATATTCAAACAGGTTCTTACATACACCCGCACGGCATTTCTTGTCGTATATATGCGCCTCATATTCATCACGGAAATAGCGGATAGTGCTCAACACCGGGTTTGAGGCGGTCCCGCCAAGCCCGCACAGGGATGTCGTTGTCATGAAACGGCCCAGTTCGGTCAGTGTCTCAATGTCTCCATGTTCTCCACGGCCCTCGCAGATATTTGTCAGGATGTGATGCATCTGCTTCAGCCCTTCCCTGCAGGGTATGCACTTTCCGCAAGACTCGAAAAGCAGGAACTGTATGAAATACCTGGCAAGATCCACCATGCATGACGATTCATCCATTACTATCATGCCGCCGGACCCCATGATGGCGCCGGCCTCTCTCAGGCTGTCATAATCAACCGGCATATCTATCCTGCTGATGGGAATACAGCCCCCGGATGGCCCCCCTGTCTGGACCGCCTTGAAACGCTTGCCCTTTCTGATCCCGCCTCCTATGCCAAAAATGATCTCTCGAAGCGTGGTCCCCATCTCCACTTCGACCAGACCCGTATTCTTTACCTTGCCGACAAGTGAGAATATCTTTGTTCCCTTGCTGTTGTCCGTTCCGATACTGGAATACCAGTCAGCGCCTTTTGAAAATATCTTGGTTATATTGCCAAAGGTCTCCACATTGTTCAGGACCGTTGGCTTGCCCCATAATCCTTCAATGGCAGGGTATGGAGGCCTGGATCTCGGCGTGCCGCTTCTGCCTTCAATTGAAATCATGAGAGCGGTCTCTTCACCACATACAAAGGCACCGGCGCCTCTGTCTATCTTTATGGTGAAATCAAGGCCTGTGCCCAGGATATCCTTGCCGAGGAGGCCACACTCCTCCGCCTGTTGAATGGCGATAGACAAGTGTTCGATTGCTATGGGATATTCCTGCCTTACATAGATAAATCCATGACGCGCCCCGATTGCAAAGGCGCCTATAATCATCCCCTCAATAATGCTGTGAGGGTCTCCTTCCATGAGGCTGCGATCCATAAAGGCGCCCGGATCACCTTCATCGCCATTGGCAATTATGTATTTGATGTTACCTGGAGCAGCGCTGCAGAGCCTCCATTTTATCCCGGCCGGAAATCCGCCTCCGCCCCGTCCCCTCAGCCCGGAGGCCACAACCATCTCTACAACTTCTGCCGGGGTCATGGTGGTTAAGGCCTTACCGAGGGCGGAATATCCGCCACCGGCAATATAGTCCTCAATATCAGTCGGATCGATCCTGCCGCAATTAAAGGAAATACTCTTTTTTTGTTTTTTGTAAAAGGGAATATCTTTTTCACACTTGATAAATTTTTTGGTGTCCGGATCCTTCCACAACAATCGCTCTACAACACCACCATTTAAAATGGTCTCGGAAACGATATCCCCGGTATCTTCGGGTTTTACGCGGCAATAGAAGATATTCTCCGGCTCAATAACCACGATCGGGCCCATTTCACAAAAACCATGGCAGCCTGTCTTCTTTATTTCCACCTTATCCTGAAGGCCCTGCTCTCTGACCTCGTTCTCAAAGGCCTCGATAACCTTCGCAGACTTCCTTGCCCGGCAACCAGTGTTGCAGATTCGAATTAAAATCTTTCCGGGATCTCCCTTCTGAAGAAGAGATCCCCTTAACCTCTCCAAGTCTGCTGTGGTCCTAATCTGCTGCAACCTCTTGCCTCTCATCTTTTGAGCTATAAATAGCCAGGATTTTATCTATTTTCCCGGGAATCACCGCGTCGTGATAATCTTCATCCACCTGCACCACAGGCGCGAGAGCACAGGTCCCCAGACAGTTGACTGTCTCGAGAGAGAACGTGCGGTCCTCTGTCGTCTCTCCTTCCCTGACATGCAGAGTCCTCTTAATCTGCTCCAGATTCTGCATTGCTCCGGCAAGATGGCATGCCGTTCCGCAGCAGACCTTGATTATGTGACGCCCTCTTGGCACCAGGCTGAAGGCCTTGTAAAAGGTGGCGATATCAAAGATCCTGGTAAGGCTCAGTTCAAGCTTTTCGGAAATATAGCGAAGGATCTCCTCAGGCAGATAGTTCTCAATATCCTGCACATCCTGCATGATGCCGATTATTTCAGAATGCCTGTATTCATGCTTTTTTAATATGCTATCAACTTTCTTAAGATCCATGGTCAGCCCTTACTTATTGTATACTTCCGCCAGCAGGGCATTGTATGTGTATCCATCAGGCCCTCTTTTACCTTTTGAAACATTGTCCTGCGGCACAAATCCTGTAAAAAATCATTTACAGGCTCCAGCCCTTTCAGAAAGTCCTGGCTTACAAATCCCTCGGCCAGAGCCAATTTACGTAGCTCAGTGGCTACCCTGCTGAATCGTATTCCCTGGGGGCAGACAAAGTAACAGGAGTTGCAGAGACAGCAGAACCAGATCAGGTCGGATGAAAGGACCTGCTCCCTCAATCCCAGGACGATCATGTGTATGATACGCCGCGGATCAAAATCGTCTATGACCTCGTGCACCGGACATACACCTGTGCATGAACCACAGGAATAGCAGGGATTAATTACCTCCAGGCCTATTTTTTCAGCTATCTCGTGTTTGAAGTTGGGATCTGCCTTATCTAAAAAGACGGTCTCCATGGAGATCTCCATTCCACATCTTGTGAGCGTTCACAGGTTCACAGGTTCAGGGTTACCCTTCTTCCGTTGACCTTGCGAGTTAGGTCTCGGGCCAACTGCCATGCTTCAATATCTTCAAACCGTTCAATTTTCATCGCTCTCTAACCTTGAACCCCTGAACTCTGAACCCGCGAACGGTTGCCACATCTTTTTCTTTCTCAGGGTCTCTACGCAGGACGCGGCTTGATCTACAGAAACGCCCAGCAGTTCCGCCAGTTCCGAAGCAGGACGTTCCCTTTCCTGTAAATACAACAGCGTCTCATACAGGGTTGTTTCATCCTGTATAGTGGTTGACAGTTTTTCTCTCGAAGGGAACTCGCCATACGTCCCGTGCTTTTTCATCTTCTTTGACTCCCTTGCAAGGGCCATCCGCACCTTTCTTCCTTCCAGAGCGATTTTGGCTGCCCTTATCTTGTGCATCAAGGTCTGGCGATCCAGACCCTCGCTGTGTCCTATGGGGCCAAGATCCCGGATACGTGCATCAAATTCCGTTATCACCTGTACGAAACGAGGGGCCTCGGCAGCAGAGACCCATTCCAGGGCGCATCTGTCCGTCTCGATTCCGAGGTTTTCCAGAATCATCTTGATAAAGGCGATTTTGTTTATGGCTTCATAATTACCGGACCGGTAATGACACTCTCCGAGGTGTCACCCGCCGACGAATATTCCGTCCGCCCCATGGAGAAATCCCTCCAGGATAAACAGAGGATCTATCCTGCCGGTGCACATCACTCTGATTACCCTGATATGAGGCGGATATTGGAACCGGGCCACGCCTGCCGCATCTGCCGCAGCATAGCAACACCAGTGGCACAAAAACCCGAGAATTCTTGGTTTACTCGCCATAATATCGTCCCTCAATTCCTCCCAAACGCCTCGATTTGGGCAAGAATCTGCTCATCTGTAAACCTCCCCATGCTGATGGC
Source organism: Deltaproteobacteria bacterium (assembly GCA_003194485.1). Classification (NCBI taxonomy): domain Bacteria; kingdom Pseudomonadati; phylum Myxococcota; class Myxococcia; species Deltaproteobacteria bacterium. The sequence goes on along the minus strand of PQXD01000015.1, from coordinate 50,333 downwards.
CCTGGCCGGACAATAGGAAGCACAGACCCCGCATCCCTTGCAAGCGGCAACGATGACCTCGGCTTTTTTGAGCTTGCCCTTCTTTGTCATCTTGATCGCATTGTAAGGGCAGAAATACTCACAGATACCGCAGCCGATACACTTATCCGGATCACAGGACGATACTATCGGCTCAACCCTGACATGGCCCCTTGCCAGCAGTATACCCGCTTTGGACGCCGCTGCCTTGGCCTGGGCAATAGATTCGTCGATCGGCTTAGGAAAATGCGCCATGCCGCATATGAAGATCCCGTCAATGTATGAATCCACAGGCTTCAACTGGACGTGTGACTCTAATAAAAATCCGTCTGCTGAGCGCGGCATTGCCAGTACACGCTCCAAGGTATCGTCCCGCTGTGGAACGATCGCCGTGCTTAAAGCCAGCAGATCGGCATGAATTACGACATCATTGTCAATGAGCAGGTCCTTGATGGTTATGCGCAACCTTCCATCAACTTCGGCAACTTCAGGCTTTTTGTCCCTGTCATACCGGATGAATACAACCCCCTGCTCCCTGGCCCGTGTGTAATATGCTTCATGAAATCCATATGTCCCCATATCCCGGTAAAGGACATACACATTGGCAGAAGGATTGATTTCCTTTATCTTCAGCGCGTTCTTGATTGCCATGCTGCAGCAGATACTGCTGCAATACATATGGCTGTCATCCCTGGAGCCGACACATTGAATCATTACAATCGTATCATCCCCGGTTGGAACAAAACTGCCGGAGGCCAGTCTTTCTTCCAATTCATGCTGCAATATTACGTGCCCGCTTTTCCCGTAGAGATATTCATCCGGCCTGAAGGCCATAGCACCGGTGGCCAGAATGATGGCCCCGTGTTGAAGCTCTACGGTCTTTTTTTCAGGACCCCGCCCGGATTTTACCACTGTCTGAAAATTGCCCACAAATCCATTGACACTCTCTATCTCAGCTTCCATAAAGACATGAATAAGCCCGTGGTTTCTGACCCGATCAACAATCGTTTTAAGATAGTCCTGCGGATTTTCTCCCTCCAGGGTGTAATGGATATTATGGAGATTGCCCCCCAGCTTGGCTGTTTTTTCAACCAGGTAACATTCAAGCCCCTGCCCGGCCAGTGACAGCGCGGCGGTCATACCGGCAAGTCCGCCGCCGATAACCAGGCCCCTTGGAATAACGTCTATGACCGGTTCATCCAAAGACCGGATCAACCTGGCCTTTGCAACAGCCATGCGAATCAGGTCTTTTGACTTTTGTGTGGCCTCCTCTTTTTCATGGGCATGCACCCATGAACACTGGTCGCGGATATTTACCATTTCCACGAGGCACCTGTTCAGTCCAGCCTCTCTGATGGTTTCCTGAAACAGCGGCTCATGGGTCCTGGGAGTGCATGCAGCCACAACAACCCGGTTGAGCTTTTCATTGACAACGGTTTCCTTGATCAAGACCTGTGTATCTTCAGAACATGAATAGAGGTTGTCAGTGCTGACAACCACATCGGGGAGAGTGGCAGCATACTTTTTTACATCCTCCACGTCCACTACACCTGCTATATTCTTGCCGCAATTGCACACAAACACGCCGATCCTCAAAGGCTCCTGTTTCACAGGACGTTCTTCAATAAAGGTCTTTTCAGATATGAGTGTACCGCGGGCCGGGGCAAGGAGCTCGGTCACGCACGCAGCGGTCCCGCTGGCCTGCATGACACTGTCAGGAAGGGGCATCGGTCCCCGGAATCCACCTGCAACATAGATCCCTTCTCTTGACGTAAAAAGCGGATCAAACAGCCCTGTCCGGCAAAAACCATGGTGGTTAAGTTCTACGGCTGCGGCCTTTGCCAGGGTAAAATTGCCTTCAGGGGCCTCCAGACCCATGGGGAGCACAACCAGATTAAATATGTCCTGGTGCAAGGAGCCGTCCTCAGTGACATACTTCAGGATCAGGTCTTCTGTTTGTGGATCACGTCTTACCTCGGAGACCCTGGACCGGATAAAATGTATTCCCGATTCCTTTGCACGTTCATAGAAACTCTCCAGTCCCTTGCCGTGCATCCGCATATCCATGAAAAATATCGTGATGTCCAGATCAGGCTCATGCTCCAGGGCCACAATGGCGTCTTTAACAGCATATTTGCAACACACGGACGAGCAATAACTGTTGCCTGATGCACTGCCACGGGAACCTGCACATTGAATAAAGGCGATTCTCCCGGGTTTTTCCGAATCCGAAGGTCTCAGGATTTTCCCCATATAGGGACCGGAAGCGCTTGATATGCGCTCAAATTCCAGACCTGTAACGATATTGGGAGAGTCCTTGCATCGGTAGGCCTTTATGCGGGCCGGGTCGGACTGCTTGAAGCCGGCAGACAGGATAACCGCACCGACATGGTATACGGCGACCTCCGGCTTCTGGTCAAAATCAATGGCCCCTGTCTGACAGGCACGGGTACATTGCTTACACTCCTGTCTGTTCAGGAACAGACAATAATCAGGATTAACGAAATATTTGGAAGGTATGGCTTGCGTATAAAGGATATCAATAGCCTTTTTGGGGGATAAGTACTGGTTATGGGGATCGGGCAGGGTAACCGGGCAGTATTGCGAGCAGACCCCGCAACCGGTACATTTGGCTTCATCCACATAACGGGGGCGTCGCAACACCTTGACACTGAAATTCCCGGCGGTGCCCGAGATTTCCTGAATATCGGCGTTTGTAATGATTTCTATATTAGGAGACCGACCGGCCTCTACCAGCTTGGGCGCCAGAATTCAGATGGCACAGTCGTTGGTTGGAAAGGTCTTGTCCAGGCCCGCCATGATACCGCCTATGGCTGATGACCTTTCGATCAGGTAGACATAAAACCCGGCATCAGCCAGGTCCATGGCAGCCTGGATTCCGGCGATTCCGCCTCCGACAACCATTGCAGCGCCGACCAGATCCTCCCTGGAGGCATCAATTTTCATTGGAATACTCTCTCCTAATCTTCCACCAGTTCCAGTGCACCGGTGTTGCACCAGCGCACACACGACGGGTTCGGCGGTATGCCGCAAAAATCACATTTCAAGGGAATACCGGTCTCGGCCTCTATGAAATAGGGTTTCTGCGGACACGATGCCCTGCACAAAGCGCACATGTCATAGGTCTGGTCACCTATTACTATGGTCTGTTTTGACGTACAGGCAGCATCTACAAAAGGACCTGCTATCACAGGAAAATACTGATCCCCTTCTTTCATCACCCGTATGCGGGCGCGCCTTGGATTCACGGTATTTGCTACATGATTCAGGGAGCACGCGGTCTCACAATGCCTGCAGCCGGTGCACTTGGTATGATCAATTTTTATCCTCGGCATTACTCATCCTCCAGTTCCAATGCCTTCAGGGTCTCCGGCGGGGGCTCGCCTTTCTCGTTCCACCCTCTAAGATGATAATATTCCGGAATCATTTCGCTTATCCGGCTGATCTGTCCTTCAGCAGGCCCGTCGGAAATGGGTTCTTTGGTGAACCTGTCAGGGAGGGTATCGTGTGAGCTGTTGAATCCTGCGCTCAGATTAAACAGCCTTTCCAGGTTCCATATCCTCTCCCCGATAAGGAGCAGATCCTCTGCCTTGTAACTTGTTCCAAGACAACTGTTTACAAGTGGGACATAATTATTTAATTTCAGTCCCTTCAAAAGCTTGCTGCACAGGCCCAGGGAATCCATGACGGCAGTCGTGTCCTGATGCAGTTTGACCAATGCCGGCTTTCCCTCAATTTCCCACGGATCTGAGTTCTCGTGTACGTTGAGCAGCTCATCAATATAGGTATAGGCGTATAGGTAATGAGGTCCATAGTTGCTCGTGGCAAAATGGAGTCCCATTCCCTGAATGGCGCGAGGATCAAACGGTGCCAGAGAAAGGCCCTTTACGCCCATAAAAAGATCCGGCCTCCCGGATGATTCGGCCAGGGCCTTCCCGCCCTGTCCCAGGCGTCTGGCATACCCTTTTTTCGTGGCGATCAAGCGAAGCGCCTGTATCAGCGTCTCGGCATTACCAAACCCGAGATCAATCTTGAGTTCCTCCGGTGAAAGCACCTTCTTTTCCACCAATTCCATGGCAGTGGCAAGGGCTCCTCCTGTTGCGACCGGATCGAGGCCCATTTCAGCACACAGCATGCTCGCCATACCGATTGCCGGGAGATCGCTGATCCCGCAGTTTACCCCGAGGGCACCGATTGCCAGATAGCTGGGCACCATACCCTTTCCTCGATACATAGGGTGCTTGACAACTGATTTCTTAATACATGCAACAGGACACGCAAAACACCCGCGACTTTTCAGGATAAAAGCGCTGTTTAACGCCTCTGTACCTATGTTTTTCAACGAAAGGGCCGCCCAGCGGAAATTGTTTTGGGGCAGCATCCCCTTTTGATAACTCAAGCCCACCAGAAAAGCGGTTCCCCACTGGGACATGGATTGAGAGACAAAAGGTGCGCTATTCAGCTTGTTGATCAGGGTATTGACTACCTTCACAAACCGACTGCCGTCTGCCACGTACAGGGAATGCCGGCCTTTCACGGCTACGGCCTTGAGATTCTTGGATCCCATAACCGCGCCTGTACCGGCTCCTCCTGCAGAGAGAAAACGGTCGTTAACAACATTGGCCAATGGGAGTAACCGTTCGCCTGCAGGGCCGATCGATATCAGAAATGTCTCCCGCGCGATCCATTGATCACCAAGGTTCTTTTTAAACAGGTCTTCAGTCTCGGCAGTAGAACGTCCCCAGTATTCCAGAGCAGGAAGTATTCTGACTTTGTCGTCAATAATTGAGAGAATGACCGGAGTTTCTGCCTTGCCCTCTATAATGACCATGTCGAATCCGGCGAACTTGAGCTCAGCGCCGAAATGCCCGCGGATCTTGGCGCAGGCCAGGGTCCCGGTTAATGAAGACCTGGTTATGACATTGCAGGATGCCCCTGTTATGGCCCCTGTTCCGACCAGTGGACCCGAGGAAAAAATGAGCTTGTTGTCCGGAGAAAGAGGGTCTGTCCGAGGATCGACCTCATCTGTAAAGACCTTTACTCCGAGACCGCGTCCGCCCAAAAATTTCTTAAGGAGTCTCGGATCGATCTCCTCTATACTATGTTTTCCCTTGGTCAGATTCACCCTCAGACAACGACCGATACATCCATCCATTTCCTATTCTCCCGGCTTTGCCATTGTATGAGACCGCCAAGCGCCCACAAGCAGGCATGGTTGACCGCAGGGACTCTGTTTGCCTCCTTATAAGCGCTAAGTTGTTTTGAAAGATGAACGTCGAACATCGAACGTCCAACATCCAACATCGAATGAAAAACAAATATCCAATACCGAATATTTACACATTTTTTAGTAAGCCCATCCGGTGAAAATAACTTGGCGCTTATGCCCCTCATGCCTGCTTTTCTGTACACTTATACATTATGCCTCGCCCTTGAGCCACTCTACGGTCTTGTCTTTCAGTGCTTCATCACGAGAAAATGTGATGCACACTGTCCGGCAACAACCACAGCCGATGCACTTGTCAGTATCTACATAAATAGAGCCTTGCTGATCAATTATTGCACCTAGCGCGCATACCGGCAACGCAAAGCAGGATGCGCAGTTATGCTTACATATCGAATTAATCATGATTTATTGACCCCCTTTAACAAGTATGATCATGCATATCAATCGTGTAAATTACGAATGGATACTATCCCAGAATCTTGTCTACCTCTTCTGCATCTGCGTCCATGACATGGGAAATCCCGGAAACTTCCGCAGATTCTTTGGTCAGGGCCATCAGATCGTTACGGTCAATATACTGGACGGCGAATTTCCTTGCCCCTGCCATAAGCTGCTGAAGGCCCTGTTTCAACCTGTCGATGTAAGAATACATGCCGATGGCCCCGGCAGGGAGCTTGCCAAAATCTTTCCCGAAGCGCTCCTTTAATTGGGCGCCAACTGCAAAGAGACGCATATAGCCGTCTTCGATATCCTCCCCTTCCAGTTCCATTTTTTCAGCCATCAGTTTCCCATGAGTCTTGCCTACCATGGCGGCAGTGAAAATGGCCCGGCCAAGGCAGATGGCCTTTACATAGGGTGCCCCAAGGGCAATGGCCTTAAAGATATGGTCTTCCAGGGACAGGCCGCCGGCAATGGCGATCGGCGGGATATAGGCCCCTTTGGAAGCCAACCGTTGGCACATCTGATAGGCCAGGCATTCCAGTTGTACTGTCGGGATGCCCCATTCATTCATCATGCGCCAGGGGCTCATGCCGGTTCCACCTCCTGCCCCGTCTATGGTAAGGAGATCGATCTTTGCATCCGAGGAATATTTTATGGCCCTGGCCAGGTCGGCAGGACGATATGCACCTGTCTTGAGAGTCACATATTTTGCGCCTACTGAACGCAGGTGATTAACCGAATTGTGAAAGGCCTCTTCTTCCACCATGCCGAGGCGTGAGTGACGTTCAAACTCTGTGATGCCACCTGCCCTGAAGGCTTCCTGCACAGCCGGATTGGTCGGATCCGGCAACACGATATAACCCCTGTTTTTGAGTTCCGTGGCCCTCTCGATCGAATGCAGCTTGACCTCGCCCCCGATATCCTTGGCGCCCTGGCCCCATTTAAGCTCAAAAATCTCAATTCCCAATTTTTCAATTACATATTCAGGCACGCCCAATCTGGTATCTTCCACATTCGCCTGAATAATGATGCCTCCGGTACCGTCATACCACTGATTGAAGGCATTGATGCGGCGTTCCATCTCCGGCGACCTGGAAATCTTTCCATTTTGGAATTCCGCCTTCGAATCCATACCGCAGATATTTTCGCCAGCTACGACTATTACCCCGGATATGGCCGCACCTATGGCCACGTCTTCCCAATTAATGCGGGCAATATCAGTTGACCCCACCGCGCCGGTAAAGACAGGGAAGTTCAGCTTGATACTGCCATCAGCGCCGACAGCCGTAGTAGTATCTACGGCCGGAAATGTGGCTTTATCCGAATCGGCTTCAATGCCGACCGCACCTACGGCCGTCCCCTGAATGTTGAAATGGGAGAAATCTACAGGGTAATCCTTTTCAGAACCAGCCGTGATCGTACCAAAGGGTGTCGGGTAGATGACTTCCCTTCCTTTAAGGGCGGACCTGCCTATCTCGCAAGGCCCCTCGCAACCGTCAACACAGGTCACGCAGATCCCTGATATGGGAGCCGGTGTCATACGTGTTGTTGTCAGCGTGGCAGCACTGTAATTGGGTTTGCTAAATGACATAACAGAAAATCCTCCTAATTTAGAAATTGACTGTAGAGTTTAAGCAGAACTGTAGTTTCCGCTGCAAAAAAAACGTCCGCCACCCATAAGGGAGGCGGACGCCTTTGTCAGCCATGTGCTTTAAAACGGCTTCCTACGCCTTTGTACGAAACCTTACAAATCTGTAACAACCGGGACATATTTAAGGCTACTAATCCATCTTGTCAAGACCTTTCTACTCCAGTTCCTCCGAAAGCAGAACTGCCTCTGCCACATGCCGCATGGATTTGCGGGAGTCCATGCTCCGTTTTTGAATCCAGCGAAAAGCCTCATCCCCGTCCATTTTGCGTCTGCGCATAAGGATTTCCTTAGCCCGCTCCACCAGCTTTCGGGTCTCCAGTTCCTCCCTGATCACCTTGGTTTTCACCATGAGCTCTGTGTTGAGAATTGCGACCGCCGCCTGATTGGCGACTGCTGTAATGAGGTTTACCTCTGTTTCTGAAAATTCATAGGGTTCTGCTGTAAAGCAGTTGAGCACCCCGATTACCTTTTCATCCTTTACCTGAAGCGGCACGCTGACCATGGATACCAGGCCAAGCTTTTTGGCCATCTCCTTTTCCTTGAACCTGGGATCTGTTGACACGTCTCTGATAATAAGTGGTTGGTTGTGGGTAGCCACAAAACCGACCACTCCTTCGTCCATGGTCAAAGATCTGTCCTTCAGATAATCCGGGGCTATGGCCTGCGTCGCTTTCAGCCGGATCTTTTTCGGATCGACACTTTCGTCTATGAGCCACAACGAACAGATCTCAACACCTGTTACCTTTGCCGTTACCATTACGATCAGCTTCAGAATATCTTCAAGATACTGGGCTGAGGTAATGGCACGGCTGATATCCGTGAGCGCTTTTATATATTTGTCATAGGTTTCAGGTTTGTTTTCTTCCATTTGTTATGCCGCTTTTTAGAAATATCTCAACATAAAGGATAATATCCTGCAGGTCGTTCTTCTCATCGTAATATCTACCCGATATCCCCATGGTATCTCTGAAGCGACTTCACCCGACCATGCCCCCTCCGGCAGGCTGCGATTCCCCTGGCGGCGGCAACGGCCGCAGCCGTAGTGGTTATATACGGTACCTTATATTTGATTGCCGCCTTTCGGATGTAGGAATCGTCGTACTTGCTCAGTCTGCCGCTGGGTGTGTTGATGATCAGTTGAATCTCATTGTTTTTTATCCCGTCAACAATATTTGGGCGCCCTTCGTGCATCTTGCGGATCAGCTCGGATTGAATTCCGTGGTCTGCCAGGAATCTGCGAGTCCCTTCAGTCGCCTTGATCTTAAAGCCAAGCCTGTCAAACTGCTTCGCCGCCTCCAGGGCAGCATGCTTGTCTCTCTCTGACACTGTGATAAGCACGGTCCCCTCAGAAGGAAGGCTTTGTTGAGTCGCCTCCTGGGCCTTGTAAAAGGCCAGGCCGAAAGAGTCCGCCAGCCCCAGCACCTCCCCTGTGGATCGCATCTCAGGACCGAGGAGCGGGTCGACCTCCGGGAACATGTTAAAGGGAAAAACCGCCTCCTTGACCCCAAAGTGAGGGATCGATACGGGCCTGATATTCAGGTCTGCAAGCTTTTTGCCCAGCATGAGCTGCGTGGCCAGGCGGACCATGGAAATGTTGCAGACCTTTGAAACAAGAGGCACGGTCCTGGATGCGCGCGGATTGGCCTCAAGTATGTATACCATATCGCCGGCAATAGCGTACTGGATATTCATCAGGCCGACCACACCGAGTTCCACTGCGATCCTTTTTGTATATTCGCAGATGGTATCAATGTGTCTGGCAGGAATACTGATGGGCGGTATCACACAGGCCGAGTCACCCGAGTGGACCCCTGCCAGCTCGATATGTTCCATCACAGCAGGCACAAAGGCATCAGTGCCGTCGGAAATGGCATCTGCTTCAGCCTCAATGGCGTTTTCAAGGAACTTGTCGATCAAGATCGGCCGTTCCGGCGATACATCCACGGCTGCGGCCATATAATGCTTTAGCATCCCCTCGTCATGGACAACCTCCATGCCCCGCCCCCCAAGCACATAGGAGGGCCGGACCATGAGGGGGTAGCCGATTCTTTCAGCCACGCCAATAGCCTCTTCCAGTGTACTGGCCATACCCGATTCGGGCTCAGGAATACCGAGCTTTCTCATCATCTTCCGGAAACGGTCCCGGTCCTCGGCCAGGTCTATGGTCTCAGGTGAAGTGCCGATGATTTTGACACCGGCCTCAGCCAGCTCATTGGCAATATTCAAAGGGGTCTGCCCGCCAAACTGGACGATCACCGCTTCGGGTTTTTCCTTTTCGTAGATGCTCAATACGTCTTCGACCGTAAGCGGCTCGAAGTAGAGCTTGTCTGAAGTGTCGTAATCGGTTGAGACGGTCTCTGGGTTGCAGTTTACCATAATCGACTCAAATCCCCCGTCACGCAATGCAAAAGCAGCGTGAACACAGCAGTAGTCAAACTCGATCCCCTGCCCTATACGGTTAGGCCCGCCACCCAATACCATTATCTTGCGCCTGTTGCTCGTTTTCACCTTGTCAGTGGCATTGTAGGTGGAGAAATAATAGGCTGCATCCTCGACGCCGCTTACCGGCACAGGCTCCCACGCCTCTGTCAAGCCCAGAGAGGTGCGCCGATGCCGGATATCTTTTTCAGGGATTTCAAGGATCTCAGACAGGTACCGGTCTGAAAACCCGTCTTTCTTGGCCTGTTCCAGCAGATCGTCGGGCACTGCAGTCCCCTTGTATTGCAGGATCTTTTCCTCAAGCTCCACCAATTCCTTCATCTGCTCAATAAACCATGGCTTGATAAAGGTCTTTTCATAGAGCGCTTCCACGCCGGCTCCCTTTCGCAGTGCCTCGTACATGATAAACTGCCGCTCGCTCGATGGCTCGACCAGAAGTTCCATCAATTCATCCAGCGATTTATCATTAAAGTCCTTGGCAAAGCCGAGTCCGTAGCGGCCGTTTTCCAGGGAGCGAATCGATTTCTGAAAGGCCTCCTTGTAATTCTTGCCGATGCTCATGACCTCGCCCACGGCACGCATCTGTGTGCCCAGCTTATCTTCAGAGCCCTCAAACTTCTCAAAGGCCCACCGGGCAAACTTCACTACCACATAGTCACCCCAGGGTGTGTACCTGTCCAGGGTCCCCTCTCGCCAGTAAGGAATTTCGTCCAGCGTCAAGCCCCCTGCCAGCATGGCGGAAATAAGCGCGATGGGGAAACCGGTCGCCTTGGAAGCCAGGGCGGAGGAACGGGAGGTCCTGGGGTTGATTTCGATCACCACCACGCGGCCGGTCTTGGGGTCATGGGCAAACTGGATGTTGGTGCCGCCTATGACCTTTATGGCCTCGACAATGTCGTACGACCATTTTTGAAGCTGTTTTTGCAGTTCCGGGTCGATAGTGAGCATGGGGGCCGTACAATAGGAATCGCCCGTGTGCACGCCCATGGCGTCCACATTCTCGATAAAACAGACAGTGATCATCTGGTTCTTGGCGTCGCGCACGACTTCCAGTTCCAGTTCCTCCCATCCCAGGACAGACTCCTCCACCAGCACCTGGCCCACCATGCTCGCCGAGATACCGCGGCTGGCAATGGTTCGCAGTTCTTCCACGTTATATACGAGGCCGCCGCCCGTTCCTCCCATGGTATAGGCAGGCCTGATGACCACAGGGTAGTCGAGTTCAGCGGCAATTTCCTCGGCCTCCTCTACACTGAAGGCCGGTTTACTCCTTGGCATCTCTATGCCGAGGCTGTCCATGGTCTCCTTGAATGCGATCCGGTCCTCGCCGCGCTTGATGGCATCGACCTCAACGCCGATTATCTTGACACCGTATTTATCCAGCACGCCCGTTCGGGCCAGCTCTGAAGAAAGGTTCAGGCCGGTCTGGCCGCCCAGGTTTGGAAGAAGGGCATCCGGCCTTTCCACTTCTATGATTTCCTCCATGGCCTGGAGATTCAAAGGCTCGATATAGGTCACGTCTGCCATTCCGGGGTCTGTCATAATGGTTGCAGGGTTGGAATTGACCAGCACTATCTCATAACCGAGTTTGCGAAGGGCCTTGCAGGCCTGGGTGCCGGAATAGTCGAACTCGCAAGCCTGGCCTATAATAATTGGCCCGGAGCTTATAATCATGACTTTCTTGATGTCATCACGTCTTGGCATTAAATTATCCTTTCATTAGAAATCATTATTCAACCATCAAAACTTCGTAACCGTTCACGGGGTTACAACGCCAGTTTTATCGCAACCTACCGAGCTGTAAGCGTTTACAGGGTGCTGCAGATGCGAGGCGGAGGATACGCAGACGTACTTCCTGTACTTCAAGTGTCCGACAACAAAGCAGATGCTGTGCCCTGTGAACGCTTACAAAATTTCCAAACTGATAATAACCCCCCTATATTGAAAATGTCCACGAACTAAAGTAAGAATATAATATGCTGGGAAAACGATTGCCCGGCAGAATTCATTAAGTCTCTATTACAGATTTTAACCCTTTCGGCCTGAAGTGTCATCACAATCAAAAGGAGGAAGCATGTGCCGACTCAGCGCCATCACCTCCAGTTCATATTTTTCCCCAATGGAAAATATCCTGGCGCTGGAGACCATGAAAGAAGGACATGACGGCTCCGGTCTTGGCCTGGTCATGAAGGATCTGGGCGGGCCATTTGAGGATCTCAAGAGCTATCCCATCCTTTCCGGCTGCTGTACCCATAAAGGCCTTGAGATGCTGGATGATTACATGCAGAAAGCAGGCTTTCGGGTCAAATACAGTTGGGAGCCGAAGATCAAGCATGTCGCGGGCATGGAGACAGGACCCCGTGACCACTACTTCGCAAAGGCCTATCAGTATCCTTCGCCATATGAGCCGAAGGCCCAGGTTGAGTGGGAACAACTCCTGCTTGAGACCAGGCTGGACCTGAGGCGTATGGGAGAAAAAGATCACTCCCTATTTATATTTTCTTTCTATCCTGATTGTCTCGCATTGAAGGAAGTGGGAGATCCGTTGCAGTTAGGGGAGTTCTTCGGCCTGGATGATCCGTCCCTGCAGGCCAAGGTGATCCTGGCCCAGGGGCGGCAAAATACAAACTACGCCATCTATCTCTATGCCTGCCACCCCTTCTTTATTCAGGGTTATTGCACCATGACTAACGGCGAGAACACGGCCTTTGTTCCTATCCGGGAGTACCTGACCAGCCGCGGATTCCCCGGTTACATGGGCTACAACAGCGACAGCGAGGTATTCACTCATATCCTGCACTTCAGCCACCGGCAACTAAAATATCCCCTGACATATTATAAGGACGTCATTACCCCCTTGAAGGACGAGGAGATCCGCGAGCGAGCGGACGCCGAGGCCGTCAGCCTGCTCAAAAAGAGTCTTCGGCCTCTGTGCATAGACGGTCCCAACATGGTCATCGGTTTTATACCTGATGGAACAATCTTCATGGTACAGGACTCCAAAAAGCTCAGGCCAGGGGTTGTTGGCGGGGCCAAGGGAAAATACGCACTTATGAGCGAGATGTGCGGGCTGGACAGGGCGATCTCCCGGCGTGACCGCTCTGCTGACATTTTTCCTTCAAAATATGACATGGCAATAGTGACACCCAATGCCCGGGAGGTCCAGGTATGGAACCAGCTTCACGGCTAGACCACAATGGACAATTGACGCTGCAAGACTTCCCTTACATTATACAATGGAGGGAAGACCGTTGTACCCGCTGCGGCCGTTGTACTGCTGTGTGCCCGCAGCAGGCTATTGAGCCGGCTGTCTTTGCCCGGCGCCTTGTGTACTCTGAATCCGGGACCCTGATGCCCAGCACTATACGAAAGATAACCCACGGGATCCGCCAGGTTAATGACATTGAACGTTACTGCACCGGTTGCGGAATGTGCAGCCTGGTATGTCCGAATGCGGCAATCGCCCCGTATTACAATCCGCGGCACAAATTTCTGTTTCACAAGAACCTTGGAGGAACGCCGTATAAGCGCGGCGGGAGGCGCAATGATCCCAGCCCAAGCACTCTGGACAAGCTCAAGTTCACCCGCATCTCGATGCTGACAGACCCCGCCCTGGATGCAGGCAGGCACGAGTTCCATATCCGGACCCTTTTAGGGCGTATCCTGCCCCCTGAGAAGCTGCCCCTCAAGGTGAAGGATAACTTATTGACAGTAGGAGACGATACCTTCATCCCTCCTGTGAGGGAGATATTCCCCATCCGTATCGGGAGCATGTCCATAGGCGCCGTTTCCCCGCCCATGTGGGAGGGCCTGGCAATGGGCATCACCTATCTCAATGAGGTGGAGGGGATGCCGGTGGTTATGTGTTCCGGGGAAGGCGGCATGCCGCCCAGGCTCCTGCGCTCCCGCTTCCTGAAGTATTTCATACCTCAGATCGCATCCGGCTACTTCGGATGGGATGAGATCATTCACGCCCTGCCGGATATGGTTGAGGATCCGTGTGCCATCGAGATCAAGTACGGCCAGGGTGCAAAGCCGGGGGACGGCGGCCTTCTGATGTCCTACAAGGTACTGAAGCTTATTGCCGGAATCCGCGGTGTCCCTATGTACGTCGATCTCGCCTCCCCCCCCACACACCAGACTAAATACTCCATCGAGGAGGCAGTGGCCAAGATGATCCAGTCCATGTCCATGGCCTGGGGTTTCCGTGTGCCGGTCTATCCCAAGATCTCCGGCACCAGGACCGCCCGGGCGGTCCTTAACAACCTGGCCAGAAATCCTTATGCCGCTGCCTTGTGCATTGATGGTGAAGACGGCGGGACCGGAGCGGCCTATAATATTTCTATGGACAAAATGGGGCATCCCATTGCTTCCAATATCAGAGACTGCTATCTGGATCTGGTCAGACAGGGGAAACAGAACGAGCTTCCGCTCATCGCTGCCGGTGGAATGGGCAAGACAGGGAACCTGGCAGCAAATGCCGCTGCCATGATCATGCTCGGGGCCAGCGCCGTAGATATGGGGAAATATATCATGCAGGCCGCAGCCGGGTGCCTGGGCGACGAGTACAACCGGTGTAACCTTTGCAACACCGGCAAGTGCCCACGGGGCATTACCACTCAAAACCCCAGGCTTTACCGCCGGCTGGACCCTGATAAAGTGGCTGAACGTGTGGTAGAGGTCTTCAAGAGCGCTGAGACAGAGCTGAAAAAGATATTTGCCCCCATGGGCCGGAGTACGCAGTTGCCAATCGGCATGTCGGACGGCCTCAGCGTAGGTGACAAGGCTATAGCGGAGAGGCTAGAGATTGATTATGCCTGCTAAAGAGCCACTTACAAAACCCATCTTTTGCCCGAGGGCTGCGTTGCTCGTCGGTGAAAAATGCTCATGTACACCCAGTACACTGCGCTTTTTCACCTCCTCGCGCCTTGCCCTCGAACAAAATCTTGAGTTTTGCAAGCGGCTCTTGCGAAAAATTCCTCATTTCCGGATCAGAAACTGAAGAAAGATAACCCTGAACGGTGAACTCTGAACCTCTGAACGTTTAAAACAATTATAATTAGTAATTATGACTTCGGAAAAAGTGACAATTAACGGTAATCCCGGCGGCCGCCGTGTCTCCTCCAAGGCCCTGGAAGAGCGGATACAGCAGGCCATCACTGACGGGGCCCGGCAACTGGTTGTCGAGGCACAGGGGCAACATGGCATCGGCGGCCGGATCTGGCCCAGGAATGAGAAGGTCTCCATAACCGTTCGCGGGCCGGTGGGCCAGCGCCTGGGCAGTATGGGCATGTACGGGACGGAGATTGTGGTTGAAGGCAGCTGTTCAGACGATGTGGGCTGGCTCAACTGCGGTGCCAGGATCACGGTGCTGGGGGATGTGACCAATGGGGCACATAATGCCGGTGCACAGGGGATTCTGTATGTGCAGGGCGGCGGCGGTGCCCGTTGTGATACAATGACTAAAAGGAATCCCCGCTTTGAACCGCTCCAGTCCTGGTATTTCAGAGACGTGGGTGATTCCTTTGCCGAATTCAAGGCAGGGGGCATTGCGGTGGTCTGCGGCGTAAATCCCCGAAATCCTGAAAACATTCTGGGCTATCGGCCCTGTGTGGGCATGGTGGGCGGTACCATCTACTTCCGTGGCCCTATTAAGGGATACAGCGCCAGGGATGTCAGACTTGCGGATCTTACCTCCAAAGACTGGGAGTGGCTTACTGAAAACATAAAGCCGTATCTAAAGGCGATAGACCGGACTGAGTACCACGATCTTTTGGCCCAGGACCCATCGCACTGGAAAAAACTAATTGCCTATACCCCTGCAGAGCGCACGGCGCGACCGGGATTGAAGATGCCCCTCAGCGAATTTCATGTCCAGGTCTGGGAAAAGGATGTGGGCCGGGGAGGTATCTTCGGAGAATATATCGAGCACCCGCAGACGGTACTTCCCTATATCACGACCGGCGCAGACCGCCGGCTCAAACCGGTCTGGAACAACGAGAAATATCTCCCTCCATGCGTAGCTGCATGTCCTTCGGGGATACCCTCGAATAAACGCGCGGCCCTTATCAGGGAAGGTCGTCTGGAAGAGGCCCTTTCCCTCGTCCTGAAATACAGCCCTTTCCCGGCAACGGTCTGCGGCCAGCTCTGCCCGAATCTCTGCATGCAGGCCTGTACCCGCGCACAATTTGACAGACCTGTGGACATCGCCGCTATGGGACGGCTTAGTCTGGATGTGCCTGCCCCAAAACCTGCATCCCCTACCGGGCGTAAAGTTGGTATCATCGGCGGCGGGCCCGGAGGTATGTCAGCGGCCTGGCAACTGGCCCTCAGGGGGCATGAAGTAGATCTCTATGAGGCGGCCGGAAAACTCGGGGGCAAGGTGGAATCCTGTATCCCCAGAGAACGCCTGAACCATGAGGTGCTGGAAAAGGAGATCTCCCGCTTCACAGAGATCGGAGTACATGTACATCTTGGCCAGCGAATTGACCTGAATGCATTCCGGGAGATTTACCGGAATCATGAAGTCGTGATCATTGCCTGCGGTGCACACCAGCCCCGCACCATCCCCTTTCCTGGAAACGAAGATGTCACGGCCGGCATCGAGTTCTTAAAGGCCGTTAACCTGGGTAAAAAGCCGGACCTAACGGGCCAGAAAGTCGTCATCATCGGCGCCGGAAATGTGGGCATGGACATCGCCTGCGAGGCCTACAACTGCGGAGCAGAGTCGGTTACGGCAGTGGACATCCAGGCCCCTGCCAGTTTCGGAAGGGAGCGGGAGGCGGCAAAGTCAAGAGGGACCCGGATCCTCTATCCCAAAATTACGGAACGCTATGACAAGGCGGCACGGACAATATATTTCAAGGACGGTACGTCTCTTGAGGCCGATACGGTCATCATCTCCATTGGCGAGGTCCCTATTCTGGATTTCCTTCCCCGGGAGATCCATACCGAACGAGGCTATATCGTGGTGAACGAAATGGGCCAGACCTCGGATGTGAAGGTCTTTGCCGTGGGTGACGCCACGCAGCCCGGATTGATCACTCATGCCATTGGTGCAGGACGCAGGGCGGCAGAGGCAATCCATGCCATGATGATGCACACGGATTACGAACCTGAAAAGCGGCCTGCAATTCCCTGCGACCGGATTAAGCTTGTCTATTACGAGGTCTCCCATGGCGAGGAATTTGTCCCGGAACAGGAGGCCGACCGCTGCGCCTCCTGCGGGGCCTGCAGGGATTGCCACATGTGTGAGACCGCATGCTATCACGGGGCAATCAAGAGATTAGGGGGGCCGGGGGGAGAATTCGAGTATACAGTTATCGAAGACAAGTGCATAGGGTGCGGCTTCTGCGCAGCCATTTGCCCCTGTGGGGTGTGGGAGATGGAGGAAAATATTTGATGATTCCGCTGAAATACCCCATCTGCTGCGTTGCATAGGAGCTGAAAGAGGGCACATTCACATGTTGGTAGAGTTTAGTAATGAACATCGAACATCGAACGTCCAACATCGAATGTTGAATGGAAAAAGATGAAGAAACAGAAATAGCTGTTGAAGGTTCGGTATTGGGTATTTGTTTTTTTATTCGATGTTGGATGTTGGACGTTCGATGTTCGATGTTCATCTTTCAAAACAACCACGTTAGGTTGGCTATGATAGCTTTTTGAGCGGAATCACTGAGGTATAATAAATAAATTGATTGCGATCATTGATTACAAGGCCGGAAACCTGAAGAGTGTGGAACGTGCTCTTAAGAAGCTGGGGTTTCCCTGTTGTATTACTCAAGACAGGGAAGAAGTACTCGGCTCTGAAAGGATTATCTTTCCCGGAGTGGGGGCGGCCGGTCAGGCAATCGCCGACCTGAGACATCTTGGTCTGGACAAAGTCTTGAGGCATGCCTTTGAGACCGGCAAGCCGATCCTGGGAATATGTCTGGGTGCGCAGATCATACTGGATAGAAGCGAAGAGAACAGTACGCAGTGCTTAGGATTAATCAGCGGAGATGTGAAGATGTTTCCCTCTCCCCTTTTTTCCAAGGAAAATGAGCGCCTTAAAATACCCCATATGGGATGGAACGGCGTTCATTTAGTCAAAAGGCATCCGGTGCTGGAAGGGATTAAGCCGGCTGACGAATTCTATTTTGTCCATTCCTATTATCCAATGCCTGCTTCAGACAAATGCGTCATCGGGACTACTGATTACGGAATAGAGTTTCCGTCCATTATCGGCTGCAAGAACCTGATCGCCACGCAGTTTCATCCTGAAAAGAGCGGAACCCCTGGTCTGAAAATCCTGAAAAACTTCTGTACATGGAACGGTCATTATGCTGAGTAAGAGGATCATACCCTGTCTTGATGTGAGAGACGGGAAGACAACAAAAGGTATAAAATTTAAAGAGAATGTGGATATCGGCGACCCGGTGGAAATGGCCAGGTTCTATTATGAAGAGGGAGCGGACGAGATCGTCTTTTATGATATAACCGCCTCCAGTGAGAGGCGTGACATTATGATAGATGTTGTTCGCCGTGTGGCTGAGGAGATTTTCATACCCTTTTCCGTGGGCGGTGGAATCAGGACCATTGAGGACATGCGCGCCGTGCTCCTGGCCGGAGCGGAAAAAGTGAGTGTCAATACCGCAGCAGTGAAGGACCCCGAGATCATTTCCGAGGGGGCAAGGGCCTTTGGGAGCCAGTGCATTGTCCTCGGGATGGACGTCAAAAAGGTCGAGCCTTCCGGCAGAACTCCGTCAGGTTATGAAATCGTCATCCATGGCGGCAGGACGTATACAGGCATTGACGCACTTGCCTGGGCCAGAAAGGCCGAGGATTCGGGGGCAGGTGAAATATGCCTGAACTCCATCGATGCAGACGG
Organism: Deltaproteobacteria bacterium; assembly: GCA_003194485.1. Classification (NCBI taxonomy): domain Bacteria; kingdom Pseudomonadati; phylum Myxococcota; class Myxococcia; species Deltaproteobacteria bacterium. The sequence goes on along the minus strand of PQXD01000015.1, from coordinate 31,664 downwards.
TACGCAACAGGGTTATGAAATCGCGCTGACGTCGCTTATTTCCGGAAACGTGAATATCCCGGTAATTGCCTCCGGCGGCGCCGGAAACATAGACCACATGTATGATGTGTTGAAGTATGCCAAGGCAGATGCCGCACTCATAGCATCTATTGTCCACTATGGGACCTATACTATCAAACAGATCAAGGACGAACTGCGCTCCCGCGGCATAAAGGTCCGCAATACCTGGTAGAAATGAAAGCCTTATTGGCCCTGGCAGACGGAATGGTATTCAGGGGCCGTTCCTTTACCGGCCGTTGCGAGACAAATGGCAGGACGGGCGCCTGGTCAATCCGGGCATGGATCTTGATCAATTCCAGTGGCCTGACAAACCTGGCTCGTGGCGTGTAGTGGCCATGGATTTCGGAGTAAAGCTGAATATATTTCGATCCCCGGAAAAGAGGGGACGCACCATCCTCAGAGGTGAAACGAGTTTACGAACTGGATGTATGCAAATTGACAGAAGAGCTATCAGATATGGCCAAATTTCCAATTTCTATTTTCTAATTTCGGCGTTCCGTGAACGGTTATAAGCTATAAGATATGAACATTGATGTCATCATCTTATCGATCGCCACGCTGATCGGTCTTTACATGGCAGCCAATATCGGCGCCAATGACCTTGCCAACGCCATGGGGACCGCGGTCGGCTCCCGGGCGTTGACCCTGAGGCAGGCGGTAATAATTTCGATAATTGCAAATGTGCTCGGCGCTACACTTGCAGGCGGGTATGTAACCGGCACTATCAGCAAGGGAATCATTGACCCGGGTCTCCTGATGGACGCGCCCAACAATTTGATGCTCGGGATGTTTGCCGCACTCATCGCAGCCGGTCTCTGGGTGCATCTGGCTACATACTTTGGGCTGCCTGTCTCCACCACACACGCCATCGTGGGCGCTGTGGTCGGCTTTGGGATAATAAGTGTGGGCGCAGGCGCCGTCAGCTGGGGTAAGATCATCAGTATTGCTCTCAGTTGGGTCATTTCACCGGTTGCAGGGGCCTTGATTGCAGGAGGCATTTACTATTTTCTTGAAAAAAGGGTCATGGCCGCCGGGGATCCATATGCAGCAGCGGTTCACTATGCACCAGGCATGATCTTCTTTGTGATGTTGGTGCTCATCCTTTCCTTTATATTTAAGGGCCTCAAGAATCTCCACCTCGACGTAGGTTTTTTCTATACGGTGTTGCTCACTATCCCTTGCGCGGCCCTGGCGGCCATGTTCGGCCGGAAATGGGTACGCTGGCAGGTACATGTTAAGTGTGAGCTGGGGCCCAATCCCCAGGGGTTCTCCCCTGCCGAATGTTTCTTTGCCCAGCTTCAGGTACTGGCGGCCTGTTATGTCGCCTTTGCCCATGGAGCCAACGATGTGGCAAATGCCGTCGGCCCGCTTGCGGCCATCTTTTCCGTGGTCGAGACCAAGTCAGTGGCCCTGCAGGTGGAGGTGCCGTTCTGGATGCTTTTTATAGGCGGCATCGCTGTGGGCGGGGGGCTTTATGTATTTGGTACCCGCGTCCTTGAGACCATAGGAAAAAATATTACGGAGATTACGCCGATCCGGGGATTTTGTGCCCAGTTCGGAGCAGCCACCACCATTCTGATATGCTCCCGCCTTGGTTTGCCGGTTTCAACCACCCACGTGCTGGTAGGATCAGTGGTGGGCGTAGGGCTCATGCGGGGCATAGGGGCGCTCGATCTGCGTATCCTGAAAAACATAGGATTTTCATGGGTAGTGACCCTGCCTTTTACGATGGTCCTGGCCATGCTTATATACAAGGTGCTCGCCCTCTTTTTATTATGAATCTATTATTGTAAAACGGGTACCTGGAGGAGGAATATTTTATGCGCTTATTAATCAGCTCGCTGTTTCACAGATCTCCTTTTGAAGATCTGCAAAAGCACGCCGACAAGGTCAAAGAATGCACCCGGCTTTTCAGGGAAGCCGTTGTTTGTCATATCGGTCAGGAATGCAAACGGTTCGACCTCCTGACAGAACAGGTAGCCCGTCTGGAAAGCGAGGCCGATGATATCAAGCGCAATATCCGCAACCATCTGCCCAGGGGCATCCTCATGCCTGTGGATAAGTTTGAGTTCTTTGACTACCTGAGGGAGCAGGATAAGGTCCTGGATGAGGTAGAAGAGGCCCTGTTCTGGTTATCCTTTCGGCCCGAAGGTATTCCGGCCGAGTTGGCTGCAGATATTCATGACCTGGTCGAAGCCGTGATTCCGCCCATTGAAAAATTACCCGAACTGGTAACCCTTGCCAGAGAGTATTTCAAGAGCAGGTCCGAAAAGCAAAGGATCAGGATGAAGAGCCTTATACGGGACATTCGCCAATATGAAAGAGAGGCCGACCATCTGGAGCGGGAACTGAAATTCAAGATTTTCACCACCATCAAAGATGCCCTGGTAGTATATCACCTGGTCAGGCTGGTTGAGCATATAGGCGCTATTGCCGATCATGCGCAGAATGCCTCTGACCGCATGCGGGCCATGATTGCAAAATGATAAGTAAACCGTTCAGGGGTTCAGGGGTTCAGGGGTTCAAAGGTTCAGGGTTCACCATTTTTATAACCCGCAAACCCACATATCATGCCGAGACGTACAGACATAAACAAGATCCTGATTATCGGCTCGGGTCCTATCATTATCGGACAGGCGTGCGAGTTTGATTATTCAGGGACCCAGGCATGCAAGGCCCTGATGGAAGAAGGCTATGAGGTCGTGCTCGTAAACAGTAATCCCGCCACGATCATGACGGACCCTGAAACGGCCCACCGCACCTATATTGAGCCCATTACACCTGAGATTGTGGCAAAGATAATCGAACGGGAAAGGCCCCATGCCATTCTCCCGACCCTCGGGGGCCAGACAGGTCTCAACACGGCAGTGAAAGTTGCCGGGACCGGACTCCTGGAAAAATTGGGGGTGGAGATGATAGGTGCCTCAATTCCGGTTATTCGCAAGGCCGAAGAGAGGGAGCAATTCCGTGACGCCATGAGCCATATCGGCCTGCGTGTGCCTGAGAACGGCATCGCAAGGGACATGGATCAGGCAAGAGATGTTGCGGAAAGAATCGGTTATCCCCTGATTATCAGGGCTAGTTCCTGGCCGGAAAGGGTTCTTTTTCGCAATCTTTGCGTCAATCCGGGGGGGACTCTTGCCTGCCTAGCAGCCGGCATCCTGCCAAGGAGCATGATATGATAATTCTGCCATCAAGGTCACCGCGTGAAGAATGCGGGGTGTTCGGGGTGTTCGGGCATCCCGAAGCAGCCAAGCTCACATATTTCGGCCTCTATGCCCTGCAACACAGGGGGCAGGAAAGCGCCGGAATATTCTGCTCCGACGGCAAAGTAGTGCAGGAGCATAAATCCATGGGCCTCGTAAATGAAGTATTCAACGAGGCCAGGCTAAAGGATCTCAAAGGACATATAGCCATAGGGCATGTACGCTATTCCACTTCCGGTTCTTCAGTCTTGCAGAATGCCCAGCCCTTCTGTGTATACCATGCCGGACATACTCTTGCCGTGGCCCACAACGGAAACCTTGTGAATGCCTATTATATCCGGAAAGAGCTCGAAGGGCACGGTTCCATCTTCCAGACCACCATGGACAGCGAGATAATCGTTCACTTGTTGGCAAAGGCCAGGGATCGAGGTCTGGATGAGGCCATAGCAACCACCATGAGGCTCATCAAGGGGGCCTACTCAGTTGTCATGGCTACGGAGAAAAAATTAATCGGCTTCAGGGATCCCCTCGGTTTTCGCCCTCTGTGTATCGGCAGACTGAATAGCTCTTACGTTCTGGCCTCTGAGACCTGTGCGCTGGACCTCATTCAGGCCGAATACCTCAGGGATGTGGCACCTGGTGAAATCGTGATGATAGACTCCAACGGGCTTAGATCATTCCAGGGGGTTGAGGCGGAAAGGAGCGCAAACTGCATCTTTGAGTTTATCTACTTCGCCCGTCCTGACAGTAACATCTTTGGGCAGAATGTCTATACGTTCAGGAAGACCCTTGGGGCCGCCCTTAAAGATGAGACAACGGTAGATGCAGACCTGGTAATGCCCTTTCCGGACTCCGGAAATTATGCTGCAGTGGGTTATGCCCAGGCCGCTAAACTGCCTCTTGAGCTTGCCGTAATAAGAAATCACTATGTCGGCCGCACATTTATCCAGCCCAGTCAGTCCATGAGGGATTTCGAGGTAAGGATCAAGCTGAATCCTGCAAAAGAGGCCATAAAGGGCAAAAAAGTGGTAATAATTGAGGATTCGGTCATAAGGGGTACAACTACCAGGACGAGGATCAAGGCGATAAGAGAAGCCGGAGCCAAGGAGATAATCTTGCTCGTCAGTTGCCCGCCCACCCGTTTTCCCTGTTACTATGGCATTGATTTTCCCACCACGGACGAGCTGATAGCCGCCAAGCAATCCGTGGAAGAGATCCGCAAATTCCTCGAACTGGACGGGCTTCATTACCTGGACATTAAATCAATGCTGAAGGCCGCCGGTGGAGACTCCCGGCGCTTCTGCCTGGCATGTTTTAATGGGGAATACCCGATCCCTGTAAATGAATCTGTTGGAAAGCTCGGGCTTGAGAGACCCGGACACGCCCAAAGTCACGATAGAGATTGAAACCGCAGAGATCAGGCGCGAAAGAGACCGTCTGGACGACGGCTTTTGTAGATAAAAAGGAAAAATATTATTATATTGATGAAAGTAAATATTCGGTGAACCCGTGGTCCACTGTGGAAGTCGCCATCCGTGCCCTGCCGCAGGAGCGGTTTGCCTTTTGCAGGGTTTCGATCGCGGGCCGGATTGCACTGCCTCTTTCGGTCTGCAATGAGTGAGCTTTGAAACCCGGAAAAAGGTAACCGCTTCAAGGCAGGATATAACGGGTTCACCGAATATTTACTGCTGAAAGTCCTGCATGCAGCGCAAGCGCTTGCGCCGCGTGAAATAGATTTGGAAAAGGAAACATAATGCATCTGCAAGCAACCACCATTTCGGATGCCTGGTATCAGATCCTGTACAATTTTGAATCCGAGGCCTACCGCCAGGATATCGAGAGGGGATCCTTTGAGAAAGAACATTACCGGCTTCAGATTCCCTGGCTGTCTCTGGAGATCATGCACCCTCTTCAGGATATGATACCAATTATTCCTCCGGGATGTTCCGCGCCTCCCCCGAACACCATGGAATATGTGAAAGAGTATTTCATTGACTATTTGCTGGGAGGCAAGCTGCCCGGAAAGAATGAGGCCTATACCTATGCATCACGGATAGACGTTCAGCTGGCCAAGGCTATACAGATTCTCAAAGATACTCCCAATACGAATCAATCTTCCATCATTGTCGGGCGGCCGGAGGATCTGGATCTTCAAGACCCGGCCTGCCTCAGGGCGATAGACCTGAAAGTTCATGATGGCCGTCTCGATGTTGCAACCTTTTGGCGCAGTTGGGACATTTGGGCCGGCCTGCCGACCAATTTAGGAGGTTTGGCACTGTTAATGGAATATATCTCCGAGGAAATAGGATTTGGGGTGGGAGTCTTAAGAGCCGCAAGCCAGGGAGCCCATATTTATGAATATCAACTTCCTTTTGTGAAGGCCAGATTGGGAAAGCAGGAGAGCCCTTAATCCTTGATACCTATCCGGGACACCATCAGGTCTGAGACCTATCCAGTCATCAACAGCATCCTGATTGCGCTCAATATCCTGGCCTTTCTTGTGGAGCAATCGCAGGGACGGGCTATCGATGAATTCATTTTTACTTACGGGCTTGTGCCTGCTCGTTATTCCGTGCCCCGAATTTCAGTTTACTTCACAACTGTCCAGCAAGTGATACCTTTTTTTACCTTTATGTTTATACACGGCGGTTTTTTTCACATTTTGGGTAACATGTGGTTCCTTTATATCTTCGGCGACAACGTAGAAGACCGGCTCGGACACTTTCGCTATCTCGCGTTTTACTTGTTGTGCGGATTGGCTTCGGGGATATCGCACCTGGTTCTCAACTGGACATCTCAGATACCGACCATAGGAGCAAGCGGCGCCATCGCAGGCGTGATGGGGGCCTACTTCATACTCTACCCCAGGGCCAAGGTCCTGACCCTGGTACCCATCTTTTTCTTTCTCCACTTTATGGAAATTCCGGCATTCCTGTTTCTTGGGTTCTGGTTTCTCTTTCAGTTTTTGAGCGCAACGACCTCTTCAGCCCAGGCCGGCGGTATTGCCTGGTGGGCACATATCGGCGGATTTGTTTCCGGTATCATTTTTTTGAAGCTTTTTCAGTTGCTGCCGGAAACACGCACAGGACAGAAGTTCAGGGATCTGACCAGGAAGCGTGCTTCACCGCGCCTGCAGGTGATTCGTCCAGTCGGAACAGGAGATGGCCCGAACCTTTACGATACAATCACGGTCAGCGGGCGTGAGGCCCGTTCCGGGACCCGAAAGCTGGTCAATATTGCCGATGGCGATAAAAAAAGGACCTTTGTCCTGACCGTACCCCAGGGCATCTCAGATGGGAGCAGTCTCCGGCTGAAAGGGATGGGACGGCAGGTACCGGAAGGCGGGTATGGTGACCTTTTTCTGAAGGTACATATCAGGGATTAGGGTTTTTTTATTTCCTGGTTCTTGTAGGCCAGTGCCAGGAATTCCTCCTCGCTCAGGACGGGTATTCCCAGTTCCAGCGCCTTCCGCAGTTTAGACCCGGGATTTCCCCCGGCAACTACATAATCCGTCTTGCGGCCCACTGCAGAAGCGACCTGGCCGCCCAGGTCCCGGACAATGTTCTTGGCCTGTTCCCGGGTGAGGGAAGATAGCCCCCCGGTAAAGACAAAGGTCCTGTCTTTTAGGGGTGAGGTCCTTGCCTCACGGAGATCGGTGAACCTGATTCCGGCGTCAAGCAAGGACTCCGTGAGCCTTAAGTTCTTGTTGTCGTCAAACCAGGATCGTATGCTGAAGGCCACTTCAGGGCCTATTCCTTCTACTGCCATGAGCTCTTCTTCGCTTGCATCCTTAAGCGCCTCCATTGATCCAAAGTGGTCTGCAAGGAGCTGTGCGGTGACGTCTCCAACATGTCTGATCCCCAGGGCATAGAAGAATCGTGCAAAGCTTGTCTCCTTGCTTGTTTCTATTGCAGAGAGGAGGTTTTCTGCTGATTTTTCAGCAAAACGATCAAGGGACAGGAGATCGCTCAGGTTGATGGAATAAAGGTCTGAAATGCTCCGGACCAGCCCTGCACTGATAAGTTGTTCAGCCACCTTCGGACCAAGTCCTTCTATGTCCATGGCCCCTTTACTGGCAAAGTGGGTGAGTTGCTTCACAAGCCTGGGGAAGCATTCGGGATTCGGGCACCGCCATACGGCCTCTCCTGGTTTGCGGCGCAGATTGGAACCGCAGACCGGGCAGGTCTGCGGCATCACAAATACCTGTTCCTTTCCGGTCCTTCGCTCAGGCAGCGGCCTGACCACTTCAGGAATGACGTCTCCTGCCCTCCGGACAATAACCCAGTCGCCTATCCTGACATCCTTGCGGCGTATCTCGTCTTCGTTGTGGAGGGTTGCACGGCTTACCATCACTCCGCCCACTTTTACAGGTTCCATCAGGGCTATAGGGGTGACGGCACCGGTACGCCCAACGCTGAGCTGTATCTCGATAATTCTGGTTACGGCCTGGGCTGCCTCGAATTTATAGGCCAAGGCCCAGCGCGGACTCTTGGCCTTTGCCCCAAGGCGTTTCTGGAAATCAAGGTCGTTGACCTTGATGACTATTCCGTCTATTTCATAATCAAGGTCTTTCCTTTTTCTGTTCATCTGCCGGTGATAATGTATTGCTCCACGGATGCCTTTTTGCTTTTCCGCCATGGGGTTGACTCTTAGCCCCCATTTTCTGAGAGACGAAAGCACCTCCCACTGCGTTCCGAAACTACAGCCTTCCGCTATTCCGATCCCGTAACAAAAAATATTCAGGGGACGGCCGGCGGTAATGTTCGGATCAAGCTGGCGAAGGGAGCCGGCCGCGGCGTTCCTGGGATTGGCGAACGGGGGCTCACCGTCTTCTATACGTTTCTTATTAAGACGCTTGAAGGCGTCTTTGTTGATAAAGACCTCGCCCCGCACTTCAAGGCGGCCGGGTGGAGAAAGGTGCCTCTCGATGAGCCTGAGAGGCAAGGATCGAATGGTCCGCAGGTTCGCGGTTACGTCTTCTCCTGTGTAGCCGTCTCCGCGTGTTGATCCAAGAACAAACATTCCGTTTTCGTAAACCAGTTCCACGGCAAGACCGTCCATCTTAGGTTCAACCGTGTACTCAATCTCTTCGTCGGTCTGCAGGAGTCTCTTTGCACGTTGATCAAACTCCAGGACCTCTTCCTGGCTGAAGGCATCGTCCAGGCTGAGCATAGGGATACTGTGGGATACGCTGGCAAATTTTTCTGAAGGTGGTGCACCGATTCGCTGTGTAGGCGAATCAGGGGTCACGGTTTCAGGATATTTGTCTTCGATCTCCTTGAGTTCGCGCATCAGGGCGTCGTAATCGGCATCGGTTATGACGGGCTGGTCAAGGACATAATAGAGGTAATTATGGTAATTGATCTCTTCCCTGAGTTGTTCTATGCGCTTTAGTATTTCAGAAGATAGGCTCATTTTTGACAACCTTTGAACCCGTGAACGGTTACACGACTTCGAAGTTTATGTGCATCCGGGCGACATTGACAGCCTTGACCCTGACGTTCACTGTTTGGCCCAGGCGGAAGATCCTGTGAGTCCTTTGCCCAACCAGGCACTGCCTGTCCTGATCGAGCGTATAATAATCATCCACTATGTCTACCAGGCGGACGACTCCGGAAATGAACATGTCCTTGAGCTCAACGAAAAAGCCAAAGGAGATCACACCTGATATTATCCCCTCATACACTTCACCGATTTTGTCTGCCATGAAGCGGACCTTCAGCCTGTCAAACATCTCTCTTTCTGCTTCCATAGCCTCTCTTTCCCGAACGGAGCAATGCCGTCCCAGGGTCTCAAGCTGCTCTTCAGTGTAAACCGGACGCCTCCTCGGACGTTTCATGTTGGCCTTCAGGATCCTGTGGACTATCAGGTCGGGATAGCGGCGAATAGGCGATGTGAAGTGCAAATAAGTAGGTGAGGCCAGGCCAAAGTGTCCTGTGTTTTCAGATGAATAGACTGCCTGTTGCATAGTCCTGAGCAGTACAGTATTTACCATGAACTCCTGGGACTTTCCTGACGCCTCTTTGAGCACTTTCTGACACCATTTCGGACTTATTTTCTTGGGTAACTTGATATCCATTCCCAGGCTTTGAACGAAGTCTACAAATTCCTTTACCTTATCCCGGTCTGGTGGCTCATGAACACGATATATTGCAGGTATTTCTTTTTTGGTCAGAAAGAGAGCAACGGCCTCGTTTGCGGCTATCATGAACTCTTCGATGATACGATGGGCTATGCTTCTTTCCCTGCGGACGATCTCTTCCAGATTCCCCCTGATGCCCAGGACTATTTCAGACTCCGGAAGATCAAAGTCAATACTTCCTCTCCGGCAGCGTCTTTTGGAAAGGGCCCTCGCCAACTCCGCCATCCATTCCAGGTGCTTAATATGTTTCCTGTTTTTGGCTATCAGGTCCCTGTCTCTGTCGACCAGTATGCAGCGCACTTCTTTATATGTAAACCTGCAATGACTTCTGATTACGGCCTTGAAAAAACTGGTACGCCTGACGTTTGCTTCCCTGTCAAAAGAAATACTGACCGCAATTGCCAGGCGGTCTTCTCCGGGAATCAGGCTGCACAGGTGATCGGAAAGTGTCTCCGGGAGCATTGGCACTACGGAATTGGGAAAATATACACTTGTGCCTCGTTCAAGGCCTGCCTGGTCGACAGGGCTGCCATCCGGCACATAGTGACTTGCATCGGCAATAGCCACGGTGAGGACAAAGCCTGTGCGGGTCTTATTGACAAATACGGCATCATCAAAGTCCCTTGCACGCTCCCCGTCTATTGTCACCAGGGGTATATCCCGGAGATCCTTGCGGTCCCTGGTATCTTCCGGCATGACATCCCGGGGCAGGGCCTCGGCCTGAGCCAGTGCTTCAGGCGGAAAGATGTGCGGAAGACCGCGCTTATGTATGACTATCTTGGTCTGTACGCCCATATCATCAGGATCCCCCAGGACTTCTATAATCCGTCCTTCAGGGTTCCTTCCCTCTGAAGGAAAGCTTTTAATTTCCGCCAATACAACCTGGCCGTTTCCGGCCTTTGCTGTATATCTATCGGGAATCATTATTTCATAGAACAACCTGTTTTCTTCAGGAAGTACGGTTGATACGCTCTTGCCCCTGTGTAATGTCCCCACTACCTGCTTCACGCCCCTTTCAAGCACTCTGAGTATTGACCCTTCAACGCCCTTTCTGCCGGTCTTTTCCACCCTTGCAACTACATGATCACCATGGACGGCGCCCTTGAGACCCCGCGCAGGGATGAATACATCATGGCCATTTCCGGCATCAGGCCGCACAAAACCAAAACCATCCGGGTGGACTGACAGCCTTCCGGTAACCAGTTTCATAAGATCGGCGACGCCATATCTGTTGCCCTTGAGCAGGACTAATACGCCTTTACGAACAAGGCTGGCCACCATGGCTCTTGCCTTGTTTTTTTCTTCAGGCCTCGGATGGGAGAGATGTATTATTTCCCGGAGATAGAGGGGCCGTCCGGCATTACGCATCACTGTCAGAATACGCTCGGGGGAAAGAGGGGAGGGCTTACCGGATTTCCGGCCGGATCTTGATGTGCGTTTCTCTGACATGTGGAGACTTATAATAACCCTTTTAGGTCCTCATTAATGAGACCATAAGTTCTCTGGCAGAGGGTCGATCCGGTAAGGGGCCTTCAGTATCCGGGATCTCCACCACCAGGGGCTTGTGGAGCTTGAAGACTATCTCATTTACCTCCGGGCGAACGGAGTCGGCTATCCTTTCGGTGATCAACACCAGGCCGATCTCAGGGCTGTTTTGTGCGTATTCCAAGGCAGCCACGGCATCCTTCCTGGCCTTGACCGTCCGCGTATCTATGCCTCCCAGAGAGAAGGCCATACATGTCAGATGATCCGCTATAACCAGGATGTGCATATTCTAAACACTCTCAGACATCCTTCACGACAAGTCAAAATTTGAAACTCGAAATTCGAAATTGGTAAAAATACCATGATGTAAATGCGTTACCTAATTTCGAGTTTCCAGTTTCGACACCTATAGCTTCCCCAGGATCATGATAGCCACGATCAGTCCATAGATTGCTATTCCCTCTGCCAGGCCCACGAAAATCAAGGCGCGGCCCGCCATCTCAGGCCTTTCACTGACAGCCCCCATTGCGGCAGATCCCACCAACGCAACAGCAATGCCGGCAGCGATTGATGAGGCCCCGACGGCCATGGCGGCAGAGATATACCCCCATTTTGTCTCTTCTGCAGATGTCCCGATCCCGGATACGGCCTCCTGAGCCCATACAATGCACGGAAATAAGGTCAAAAGCCAGCTTGATATCCAGAATAAGGGCCTTTTAATCCTCATAGGTAGATGCCTCCTAATTTGGAAATGTTGAATTTTGAATGCTGAATTTTGAATTAATGTTACGAATCTTTGTTTTCTTCCACAATTCAACATTCACAATTCAATATTCAAAATTCATCATTCCTTTTCAAGGAGGGGCCGGAAGGGCTTTCCCCCTCCCCGGAAAAATTTGCTGAAAAATTCATAGTACTCAAGTCGTATTGCCTGTATGGATACTACCATGCCCTCAAGGGCTATTATGAACACGTTGCCGATTATCAAGGTCACCCAGTAGAAGAGACCCCCGCCGCGGACGTTCTGTACCATGTCCGCCAGGGAAAATACCGCTATGAAGAGGCCTGCATGCGTGAGGGCAAAGGCCGCGATACGGACAAAGGAAACGGTATTGGCAAGGTATCTCAGAAGATCATCAAGTACTTCTATAAATGATTCCAAAATAGTGCCCCCGAGACCCGGCGGGAGGCGCCCCCATTTTTCGTCCTTGTGGTACCGTAATAGCACCGCCCTGATCGGCTTCTGGAGGATCATCAGGATGATCAGCGTCCCTGCTGCCACCTTGGCAAATATCAATTCAAAGGGACTAAGCCCTCCCGACAGGAGGTAGCGTACAACAAGGCCCGCACCCAGCCAGTAAAGCAAGGCGCCGGCCAGACCGGATGTCGACAGGAGTTCTCCGTAACGGTGCTGACGGATGACGTTTATGAGATTAAGGATCAGTCCCAGGCTGATAACACCGATCCCAAGAAAGGCCGACATCATCATAAAGCGGTTGATCTCCTCCATGGGATGCATCCAGAGCGCAGGAATCAGGTCTTCCATACCAAAAACACTGCCGTAAAGAAGACCGAAAATCATGGACGACACCCCACACTCCATGAGTATAATTCCATAATCTGTATAACGGTACATCTTTCTGAATACGTAATAGCCTATGCCGCAAAGTATGGCCCCGTGCCCCACGTCCCCGAACATCATCCCGAAGAGGAGAAGGAAGCTCACTGCGAGAAAGACCGTGGGCTCCACCTCTTCATAGGAGGGGGTGCCGTACAGGGTAGTCAGCCGTTCAAAGGGACGGATAAGCAGGGGGTTATTGAAAAGAATGGGTATCTTAAGGATACCGGACCGGACTTCTTTTATGTCCTCCGGCTCCACCTGGTCCACCAGGACTTTGCCGGATGTGGCCTTGATGATCCGTTTCCTTAATTCCTCAAAGAGTGCAACCGGTATCCATCCGGTAAGGAGATATGTGTGATCGATCTGTCCGAATTTGGCCTGTGCCTTAAGTAGCTGCCGGGCAAGCAGTATCTCCTCGCGCAGACGTTTGAGCCTTGTACCGTATTTCCGGGCAAGCTCTGCCCATTTGGTATCAAGGCCGGCAAACTCGGTCTTTAAATACTCGATCTCAGCGAATAAGCGATCCAGAACCTTTTCTATAGTACCGTGAATTCCGGGAGGCAGCTCCAGGGGGTCACAGAAGGCGCTCTTAAGGGCCCGTAAGAGCACCTCTTCATCTTCTTTCAGAGATACGGCCAGCAGGACTACCCTTCGTTCCTTACGGCCGATTGGGATGAGAGCGTGGTACGTATCCACAAGGCTCTGTTCCAACTTATCGAGATTCTCTTCAGAGATCAGCCCGGCTCTCCATGTCACGTATCTCAGGTTATACAGGCGGTCAAGGTCTATCTTTATAGGTGCCAGGAGATGCAACCTGGCAATCAGGGCTTCATGTTCGGAAATGGCGTTTTTTGCCTTTTTTTTCCGCTCCAGGGGCTCCAATGCCTCTTTTTCTATGAGCGCAAGTTCCTCCTCCAGTCGAAAGACGGCCTTGTCCGGTCGGGGGACCTTTCTGATGCCTGGAGAAGGACCTGCCGGCCCCAGATCTCTCAGCAGCCTGTTTGCCCTGGCAAGCAGCCTGTCATAGTGTTCAAGGAGAGGTGTATCAATATGGGCCACATAACCCAGGTGACCGAGGTGTGTCTCTTCCACCCTGATCAGGTGAAGGAGGCGGAGGTCTCCCAGGATGGCCATGACTGCCGAGATCTGGTCCTCAGGGGCCTGGATGGTCAGCCTCGTGAGCTTGACGGGCCTAAACATGAGCAGCCCCGGAAAACTGCCTGGGCAGCTTTTTTACTGCCTTATCAAGGGAGAGTCCCTGTGCCTTTGCCTCAATCAAGGTAATGAGAGCTGTAAGTTCCATTTCCTTTTCCAGGAGAAAGGCTATCTCTATGCCTATATGAAATGATGGTCCCATAAAGAGTCGGGCAAGGAGACGAAGAAACCACGTCTCGAGATACGTGGGAAAATCCTCCCACTCACTGACCTCTCCTATCTCTCTCTGAAGGGAACGGGGAATCTGTTCCAGAAATGAGGAGATGTCCTCTGCCCGTGCCAGGCGATGCAGTTGTGAAAGGCCGAGCAACTCGCCTCCGGGGAGGCTGTAGTTGACTGTCTCTTCAGGACTCAACCCGTAGTGAATTTTGAGTCTTATTGTCCACGAGATGTTGAGTATATCCACATAGGGTCCCAGGATCCCTTTTGCAGCTTTTCTGTCAGATCTGCTCCTCAGGCCGGAGACGGCCTGCTTGAGTCTTTGAAAACAGGAAAGGTCCAGGGCCATTTCCAGGGGAAATAGTCTTCCCTGGGCCTCAAACTGTGGAACAGCGTGCTTAAGTGCTGTTCCAAAGGGTGTACGGATCAACATATCTGCAACCTCCGCCGAATTGTCACATGCCCAGAGGTTATCCCATGGTAAGGTGCTCAGGGTTCCCAGCGGATACAGGAGGTGGGAAACAGCCTGTTTTCCGAGGCCGGAAAACACTGCACGCAAGAGGACCTTGAGGTTTTCCGACTCAAATCTTGAAAAGAGGGCAAGGACTGATTCCCGCTCCCTTTTCCCGCGCAAGGCCCTTGCAACCTTGGCATAGTCCTCCATAAGGGGCCGGGCCAGTCGGCGCTCCAGCACCCCTGGATCAGGTAATTCATCTTCAAGGTCTGGAAGTTCACGCCCATACGGGGTAGTAGCAAGATATGCCAGGAAGGAAGAAAAATCTCTTGCCTCCAGAAGGAAGTGGCGGTCTTGTGCAGTAAGCTGTTTGCTGCGAAGGGCCCTCACTTTTGCGTTCGGATAGGCATATCTGGCTGCGGCCAGTATCATAATTGCTGTTTGTGGGATTTCCGTTTTTGGGACCACGCCTCTCCGAGGGCCTCTGAAATAAAATCTTCGAGTATCCGAGCCCTTCCGAGGGCCACCCGTTCTTTAAGCCCCTGGATATAACTCTCTGCTTGTGCCATAGTCTTCCGTGCCTGTATCCGGCTTTCTTCAAGAATGGGAGCGATCTCGTTCTTTCTCACTTCATCAAGTCTCGCTTCAATCCCGGATTGTAAGGTATCGGCGTCTTGTTTCGCCTTTGTTATCAGATCCTCTGCCTCTTTTTTGGCACTTTCAACAGCGGCCCTGGCTGCCTCATCACAGGATATTATTTGATCGATCTCCGGTTTCATCAGACTTTTTTAAAAAGATTAGTAATCAGTTGCCGGGATGTCAATTTGTAATCGGCTGCCGATCCCGGCATTTCTATGCCGTCTCCCCTATATTGCCTCGTCATAGATCCTGAGGATGTCCGAACGGCTCAATACCCCCGCCACAGTCTTTTTGGCGCCGTTGCCGGAAAGGACTATCACTTCGTCCGATCCTTCGGCCGACATTTGAGTAAGGACAGTGCTGAGTGATTCCCATAAATAGACAGTTCCTCTCGATTCCATGAGGTCAGAGGCCTTTATGTCTGATGCAAGCCCTCTTGCTGCAATTACATTCCTTATCTTGATATCAGTTACTACACCCAGATACCTGCCTTTGTCGTCCACCACCGGGAAGGTACAGTGAGGAGATCCCGAAATATGCCTGATCAGCTCCGGTATGGGTGTATCCTGGTTTATAGATCCGGGTTGAGACGACTTATACCTCTTTAAGGCCTCTTGGACCGTCAGGCGGGCAAGGACCCCCAGCATGAAGTCTCCATGGTGTACAGGGGAGTCGTATCGAGTTGCGATCTGCTTCTCGTAGATTCCTCTTTCGCCACGAAGGAGAAAGGCAAGGGTGGATACCCACACCGCCGGGAGCAGGAGCCCGTAGTTCCCGGTCATCTCGCTCACCATTATTATCGTGGAGAAGGGGGTACTGGCTGCAGAGGAAAAAAATCCGGCCATGCCCACAATGATGTAGGCCTCAGGATTTGGTACCAGACTGGGCCACAGTTTCTCAAGGAACAGGCCCGTTGCCCCTCCAATGGCTCCTCCAATTACCACCGAAGGGCCGAATACGCCGCCGCTTCCGCCGGATGCAATGCTGAAAGCAGTTGTCAGGATCTTCGCAGCAGCTACTGCCAGCAGAAAGCCCACAAGGAGTTCGCCGTTCAGGGCCTGCTGGAGTATGCCATAACCCGTGTATAAAGATGCAGGAATGAAATAGCCTATAAGACCTGTAAGGAATCCACCTATTGCCGGTTTCACTGGATATTTCATATAAGCGCAGGCGAATTTTGTGACGCAGCACAGGAGGCTCTTTTGAGCCTTCAGAGGCAAGCTGTGATCGTCTTTTCTCAAGCTATGGGTAAAAATACCACCATAGCCAGG
>PQXD01000015.1:0-13923 GCA_003194485.1 Deltaproteobacteria bacterium | reverse complement strand
AAGGAGGACTATTGCCCGGTTAAAAAGTCTTTCCAGGGCAGGTGCAGTAATAGCTGCTATGGAAGAAGCAATGAAATTAGGACACACAGGGCCTCGTATTTTGGTTGGTTGTCTGCCTTCCTCATCAGAATCGCAGGGAGTTTTTTCCTTTCCCCGATTACATGTGCCTTCTCTAATCTGTCTACCGTTGAATCCCACAATCCTCATAAGAGATTGACAATGAAGGATGACAGGGTCAATGTGCCAGAAGAATTTGAGGCCTGCGACAATACGCATCAAGTAGATGAAAATAATGGCCATGAACGGCACATTGCTTTCTCGTTTTTTTGACTTGGGATCAAGCCCCATAAACAAATCCTTAAAACCAAGATGGTCGAGGAAGTAAAAGAATTCATCGAAGAGCCCTGCCTCTCCAAGGCCATAGACTTCGGGGATATCTTGTCCGTCGGCAAGATTTTTGGCTATGCCGGCCTGATCCCTGTTGGCGGTATGCCATGTCAGGCGGTCAGCTATATTTTGCGATGCATCATTGATTAAACCCATAAAATTATAACTACCATAGACGGCGGGTGATGTCAAAGGGGAATGCAATATAACCTATTGATATTCTTGATAAAAAAGACGTCCTACATTGGCCGCTGCCGGCCTTTTGGGCCTTGGTATAGGAGGGGATATATACTAACCGTCAAGCACCCGGCTATCGCCGCCACAGGCACGTTAAATGATACGGAAATAACATTGACGGAAAATCACCGTCATGGACAAATTTTTCGTTTTGTGAAAAAAAATTAGAAAAATTGAGGAGTTGACTCAAAAAATGGTTGCTCTATGAAAGAATCTTCAGACCAATGGCAGTAATTGTATGGCAAGCAGCCTACCCGGTGCTTGCTGCCTGTATCTTATATGAAATATCCAGGGTTTCAGGTGAGGCTTGACAGGCAATTTGCGGAAGATATCCCTCACACCGTAAAAGACCCTGGCATAGATATTGGCAATCAGGGCCAAGACTATTGCGAGAATAGTATAGGGGAGGATCTCTCCGGTATTCACAAAACCGACGGGAGGCGTTACAAATAGGGACCCGAAGCCAAAGAACAGGGAAAATACACAGTAGGCTATGACAGAGGTTATGGCAGAGGGGACCAGGAGTTCATACTCCATATCTATTTCCCTGTAGAGGATTTCAGCAGCGAAAATCGCCCCTGCGAGGGGTGCATGGAATATGGAGCCGATCCCTGCGCTCATGCCTGCCATCATAAGAATGCGTCTTTCCTGCCTGCTCAGTCCCAATCGTAAAGCAATGGTAGAACCGAATCCGGCCCCTATCTGGGCAATGGGACCTTCACGGCCACCCGAACCGCCTGATCCGATGGTAATGGCTGATGATATGATTTTTATGAGGGGTACCCTGGCCCGGATAGCTGCATTCTTGAAGTGGTAGGCATCGATGGGGGCATCAGTGCCATGCCCTTCCGCCTCTGGTGCAAAGGTATATACCAGCCAACCGGAGAGAATTCCTCCAATGGTTGGGACCACGACCAGCATCCACCGTATTAAGTGCGCAGTAGGACCTGGCTCTAATACAGGATGCTCTCCTCCAGGGTATGCAGGCCTGTAACCGGCGAGGTAGTCCAGAAAAAATGTATGGGATAGATCCAGCGCCGTAAAAAATACTACCGAGCCGAGTCCTGCAATAATGCCTGTAGGCACGGCCAAAATCAGTACGCGCTCAACCCTGAACCAGGTTTTTAGATCCAGCAGAAACCGGCGCAGTATCTCAGAAGTCAGCATATCAGGTCCTCAGATATCCCGGTTCTGCCTGAGATTTTCAGCGGCCTGCTATAAACAAGGGCAAACTAATAATACTACGGGACCTCGTCTCAAGACGACCTATTACCCTATGTTTGGCATTAGTGCCCACCTGATAAGCCAGGAGCGGCTATCCGGATCTTGATCCATGCACACAATCCCGCCGTTCTGGAACTTGAACACCGGCTTATCGGCAGACCCTGTTATAAGATAGGAAGTCAGCCTCTCCATAAAGGGAAGATGACCTACCAACATGACATTATCTTCACTGTTTATTTTGCCGGCAAATGCTGACACATCGTCCAGCGGCTTCAATCCACTGCTCTCCTGGACACCATCCTCGGGCTTCAAGGAAGATGCAAAGATATCCGCAGTCTGTAGCGCCCTTTTCTTTCCACTGTGAATAATGCGAGATACGCGGACACCATATCCCTTGGCGACTTTTGCGATTTGCTCAACCTCTGAGATACCTCTCTCTGAGAGACCCTGCTCGGGGTCTTTATCTTTTGGCAGGCTTTTGCCGTGCTGAACCAGAAAAAGTGCCATGAAACCGGTCCTCCTTGCGATAACAAATGGTATCATACAGTGCTTCAGCTAATTTCAAAGTGTTTTTTGTCTTGGTTGAATAGACTACTAATGCTTTCATGCTGTCTGCTTCTTTGAAAGATAAAATTTAATGCAGAAAATTTTTAATAACAAGCCGGTCCAGTCTCAGGGCCTATTTAAACCCGTATTTTTTACATCTCATATTATCTCTATTTTGTCAAATCAGACCGAAGTTCCCGTTACCATTATCAACACGAAGCGTTATTATATTTATGGGTTCACCTAAAAAATTCCGTGGACTCGACTTTATCTTCCGTCTAAACCTGGGAACATGTTAAAAGGATGCCTGAGGGCACAAAGGCTCTTCTGGATGGAGGCCGCACCCCATGAAGTATTATTTCTTACTGTGCCATGTTTTATGCTATATTTATGAGAACTGTTGATCCGATCAGGAGGGGATCGCGGACATAGGCCTTCACGGAGCAATGGAATATGAAGGGAGCTATCATGAAGTTTCGAATACCATTTTTGATTCTATGCTGTATTTTCCTGCTTTCACTGGCCGGCTGCGCTACGGGAATCGGACACAGTCAGGGGGAAATAACAGGCGAAGTAACCACGGACAGCGCCATCTTTCAATCCCGCCTCACCGCGATCTGCAAAACTCGAGACTGCGGACTGCGTGGAACTCGGGGAGTGGCCCGTTTTGAAATTTCGACCGATCCCGAGTTCACCAGATCGTCATTCACGGAATGGATTAATGCAGAGTCTGAGAACGACTTCATGATCAAGAAGAAAGTGACCGGCCTGACCCCTGGAACGCGCTGCTACTATCGTCTCCTCTACGGACAAGACGTCAATACGATTGAGACGGGTCCCGCATGTACGTTCAGAACCCTTGATCCTGCGGACGTCGCCAGCAAGGTGAGTTTCGTAGTGGTCACAGGGATGAACTATTTCAAATTCCATATCCTCCCAGGCCCACCTAACAAGCATCTCGGATACCCCGGGCTGGAGACGATTCGGGAAATGAATCCCGACTTCTTTGTCGGCACAGGCGACAATGTCTACTATGACGCCTACCCGTTACCCCGCAAGACACAGAAAACGATGCGGCGAGAATGGCATAAGCAGTTCATTCAACCACGCTTTGTATCCCTGTTCTCACAGGTACCAACCTATTGGGAGAAAGACGATCACGACTTCCGCTATAATGATGCCGATACGACCGGCGATCTTAAACCATCAGCCGAACTGGGGATCCGGACATTTCTGGAACAGGTGCCGGTGGTAGATCCTGACGAGACCCACCCGGTTACATACCGGACGATCAGGATCAACAAGCTGCTGCAGATCTGGCTGACGGAAGGTCGGGACTATCGAAGCTCAAACATGATGGAAGATGGGCCGGAGAAAACGCTCTGGGGAGAAACACAGAAGGCATGGCTCAAGGAGACCCTTTTGGCCAGCGATGCGACTTTCAAGATTCTCATCTCACCCACGCCGATGATTGGTCCCGATGACATGACTGTTAGATGGCCTGCTCCAGGGCAAGACGATAGGTACAGAAGAGACTGCCACGCCGATCCGATGGGCTTCAAACACGAGGGCGAAGAATTCTTCGGCTGGCTTGCCGACAACGGATTTTTGGACAAAAACTTCTATATCATTTGCGGCGACAGGCACTGGAAGTATCATTCGATCCGTCCCGATGGGTTCGAAGAGTTCTCCTGCGGGGCTTTGATCGATGCAAACTCACGACTGGGAATGGCCCCAGGCGACCCGAATTCCACTGATCCTGAGGGGCTGATAGACCAGCCGTATACCGATCAAACAATTACCGGCGGATTCCTGAAAGTAACCGTCAGGCCTGGCGAAGGAGGGGCTCCTGAGACATGCGAGTTCTCATTTTACGATGAGAACGGCGTAATGCTCTACACTACTACCAGGTCTGCGAACCAGCATTGCCCGATGTCTTCTCATTCCGAATATGATATCAACTGAGACTCCCGCAGTTGGCCCTCTTATATGTTTTTCAGTTGGATGCCAAATAAGAATAATTGATCCGTATGGATGACATCTGCCAAAAATAGCAATAAACTCGGAATGAATAGTGAACGGATCCTTCTGAAACTCGGGGAATCCATCAGGAAACCAGGGGGTGTCCTGGCCCTGACCGGCCTTATGGGCACTTCCCGGGCCTGGCTGATTGCAAGACTCCTCAAGTCTGTCAATCAACCCGTACTCTGGATCACTTCCCATCAGAAAGAGGCGGAACAGGTAGTATCAGACCTTTCTTTTTTCACAGACCTTCCTGTTTTGTTGTATCCTTGCCATGACTCGCTTCCTTTTGTGCCGCTGCTCCCATCAACCGAGACAAACTCTCAGAGGATTTCGACCCTTTACCGCCTGGCCACTGAGAAAGGTCCTGCCGTGGCAGTGGCCCCGGTCCAGGCCCTTGCTGAACTCACAATTCCTCCTCAAATCCTCTTGGGCCATGTAGAGTATCTCCAGACCGGAGAGGAGGTTGACCGGGAGAAACTGCTCAAATGGCTTATTGACTCAGGTTATGAACACTGCGCCACGGTTCGGTCCAGAGGGGAGTTCAGTACAAGGGGCGGCCTGCTTGACATCTTTCCGCCTTTGACAACCCTTCCTGTAAGAGTGGATTTTTTCGGCGACTTTGTGGAAGAGATGCGCCTCTTTGATCCGCTCACCCAGCGGTCGACCGAAGATCTGGACGAACTGGTTATACTTCCGGCCAATGAGCTTGTATTTTCCCAATCCATACTTGAATCGGCCCAGGAAAAATTGGTTGAGCGGGCAACCAGGTATAATCTTCCTGCCCGGAGGATCAATGAAATCCTGCAACAACTGGAGGCCAGAAGGCTTGTAGAGGGACATGAGGCACTGCTGCCGCTTTTTTATACAAAACCCGCCTCGGTCCTGGACTATATTCCCCAACAGACCCCTATACTGATTGACAGGCCCGAAGAGGTCGAAAAGGCGCTGGAGGATCACTGGAAAGGGGCCGAGCAGGCTTACAAATCAGCCCTTAACGAGCACAGGGTCTTTTCTTCCCTGAAATCTCTATTATCTGACCCGGTGCAGCTTTCAAGGCAGATGGGTAATCATACGTGCTGGCTGTTTCAGGACATCAATTTGTACGGATCGCCATCAAATTCCTCGAGCGCCAAATTCAAAGGGCTTTCCTTCAACCTGCCGGCCCTTGACATTCAGGAACTGGAGATAAAATCGAGCAAGACAGACCTGACCTTGATACCTGAAAAAGCAAAAAGGGGGACCGATCTCCTCGGCCCGGTGATTGACCGGCTTAAAGACTGGATTGAGGCAGGAGACAGGGTTGTTCTGGTAGTGCCTGGCAGACGTCATGGCGAAAGAATGGTGGAGCTCTTTGGCTATCACGGGCTTATCGGCGATGAGGTCACTCCACCCGTAATCCAGGCACCTTTAAACAATGATCCGGAAGAGCCCGGGCTTGTGATCTGTACCGGTCAACTTTCTTCAGGGTTTGCCCTTCCCGGTGAGGCTTACCTGGTCATTACGGAAGAAGAGCTGTTAGGCGCACGGGCCAGACGGAACAGAAGGGTCGAAAGAGAGAAAACAGCCGCAGGTGATCTGACCTTTGAGGACCTGAGGCCAGGTCAACCGGTTGTGCACAGGGACCATGGCATAGGGCTCTACAAGGGCCTTGCCAGGCTGGAGGCCGGCGGAATTCCCGGGGAATTCCTTCTCCTCGAATACCGCGGCGGGGATAAACTCTATCTGCCGGTAGACCGCATGGGACTGGTGCAGAAATATATAGGAATAGAAGGTCGTGCTCTCCGGCTTGACAGGCTGGGAAGTTCAAGTTGGCAGCTTACAAAACGGAAGGTCAGAAAAAATATTTATAAAATCGCCCACGAACTGGTTGACCTCTATGCCAAAAGAAAGGTAAGCAAGGGCTTTGATTTTTCACCTCCCGATGCCATGTTCCGACAGTTTGAGGCCTCATTTTCCTATGAAGAGACCCGGGACCAGGCTGCCTCAATAGAAGAGGTGCTTTCTGACATGCAGGAGCCCAGGCCCATGGATCGCCTGCTGTGCGGAGACGTTGGCTACGGCAAGACGGAAGTCGCCATGAGGGCCGTGTTCAAGGCTGTTGAAGACGGGAAACAGGTGGCAGTACTGGTACCTACGACCATCCTGGCAGAGCAGCACGAGCGGACATTCATCCACAGGTTTCAGAGATATCCCGTTACTATAGAGGCCCTCAGCAGGCTCAAGACCAGACAGAAACAGAGAGAGATCCTTGCAGGGATCAGTGAGGGCCGGATTGACATAATCATAGGCACACACCGGTTGCTGCAGCCGGACGTGAAATTCAAGGACCTGGGGTTGCTGATCGTGGATGAGGAACACCGTTTCGGGGTTCAGCACAAGGAGCGGTTAAAAAGATTCAGGCAGACTGTTGATTGCCTTACACTCACCGCAACACCAATCCCAAGGACTCTTCAGCTCTCTCTTCTGGGAATCCGGGATCTTTCAGTAATCAATACCCCTCCCAGGAATCGCATGCCCGTCAAGACATTCGTGGCCGAGTTTGATGATTTGTTAATAAAAGAGGCCATAGAGCGGGAGATGAGCCGCGGCGGCCAGATATTTTTCGTCCATAACCGGATAAAAGGCCTGTACAGGCTGGCAGAGCATATCCGGCGCCTGGCCCCTGAAGCCAGGACAGAGGTCATCCACGGGCAAATGAATCCCTGTGAACTGGAGGAGATAATGATCCGGTTTGTAAGGGGAGAGATTGACTGCCTTATGTGCACCACCATAATAGAATCCGGTATAGATATCCCTTCGGCAAACACCACGATTATAAACCGGGCTGACATGCTTGGGCTTGCCGACTTGTATCAGCTCAGAGGCAGGGTTGGAAGGGCCGGCGAGCAGGCCTATGCCTATCTGCTCGTTCCGCGGATATCCGGAATGGGCAAAGAATCCATAAAAAGGCTCAAGGCCATTATGGAACTCTCAGTGTCCGGAGGCGGCTTCCGCCTTGCGATGCAGGATCTTCAGATACGCGGGGCCGGGAATATACTGGGAGTTTCCCAATCAGGAAATATTGCAGATGTAGGGTATGAACTCTATCTTGAATTATTGCAGAATGCTGTGGACGAACTCAAGGGGCTTCCCCAGAGAGACGAAATAGACCCGGAAGTAAACCTGGGTGTACCCGCATTTATCCCTGAAGAATATGTTCCGGATGTGGAGCAGCGTCTGCTCTTATACCGGAGAATGGCCCGGCTGAAAGACAAGGAGGAAGATGCGGATTTTTCACTGGAACTCAGGGACCGCTTCGGCCCGATACCGGGAGAAGTTGCATCCCTGCTTGAGGTGATGGAGATAAAGCGCATACTGAGACTGCTGAACGTGATACGGCTTGACAGGAGTTTTTCTAATAAGAAAGAGCGGATTTTCCTGAGTCTTGGACCTGAAGGTCCGCCTCATCCTGAAAAACTCATAGAGGCAGTACAAAAGGACCGGCGGTGGCGCCTGTTGCCGGATGGCAGATTGATTATTCTTCCTGAACCTGTTGAAGAGAACGGGGATAGTCTCGCATGCATCAGGCAGACCTTGCAAGTACTGCTAAAAATGGCTACAAAGGAGTAATTTCGCTTAAAACTTAAAACTGGAAAATAGAAATCGGAGATTTTGCCTTCATGCTCTTGTTTCATCTCTCCCAAATTTTTACTTTTCAATTTCAACATCAGGTCCTGATTTTTCGGAGTAAGCATATGAGACATATATTCCCTCTTACCCTTTTTATTGCTTTGGCTGTCCTGGCATTTGAGGCCCGCCCGGCATGCGGTGCCATAGTCGACAGGATAGCCGCGATAGTGAACGGTGACGTGATCACGCTTTCCGAGCTAGAAGGCTGGGCACAGCCCCTGATCCAGAAGTACACTAATAAAGAAATGAGCAAAGAAGAGATGGAGAGAAAGAGGCAGGAGATCCTTGCCCAGGTCCTGCCGCAACTGATAGATGATCGACTTGCAAAGGAAGAGGCCAAAAAACTGGGCATAAAGATAGGTGAACGGGAAATAGAGAGGGCCCTGGACCAGATATGTAAAGACAATCATATGACCAGAGACGAGATTTCAGCAAAACTCGCATCAGAAGGCCACACGCTCGAAGAATACAAAAAGGAGTTGGGGCAACAAATTGAGAGGGCAGAACTTATAGATGCACAGGTGCGTGCAAAAATAGTAATAACTGATGAACAGGTTAATGAATATCTAAAGGAACATTCTCTTTTAAAGGGCCATAACGAACCACTCTATATAATGCAACACATATGTACGACATTTGAAAAGGATGATCCCGGATCCAGGGAGAAGGCCGGAAGGAGGATCAAGGAGGCCTATAATGCATTGAAGGAAGGAGAGAATTTTGAAGAAGTGGCAAGGCGCTATTCCGATCTCCCGTCGGGCCAAGACGGTGGATACCTGGGTTCCTTTACCCTGGAAGAGATGGCGCCCTTTGTCAAACAGGCCGTAGCCGACCTTAAGCCCGGCGACTTCAGCAAAATAGTTTATACCCAGGTGGGTTGGCAGATCTTCAGATTGAAAGAAATAGTGCAAAACGGACAGGCCGAGCCCAGCCCGGCCCAAATAAAGGAAGTCAGAGAAAAACTTTACCGCAGACAAATAAATACCCAATTTGAAGAGTGGATTAAGGAGTTGCGCTCTAAATCGGCTATTCAGATACTTCTTTGATTTTTTCTCTGGCATTCCGAAAAGAGAATATGTTTAAGGAATCTTTAGGAGAATATCTCAGGCAGGAACGAGAACTGCGCCAGATTTCCCTGGAGGAGGTTGCAGAAGGCACCAAGATCGCGATTTACAGGTTGAGGGCCATGGAAGCAGACCGCTGGGAAGAACTGCCTGCCGAGGTCTTTAAAAAAGGCTTTATCAAGAGCTATGCTGAATTCATAGGCCTTGTCCCGGAAGATGTCATCCTTCGTTACCAGGAGATGCAGTCTGCCGATGAAAAAAGTGTTGACGAACCAACCGGACCGGCAAACAAAACATTGTTTAATTATGTAAATAAAGTTGCCCTGTTCAATAATAATAAATCAATCAGTGCTGCAGCAGCGATTTTCCTCATCCTTTTATTGCTTGTACTGGCGTTTTGGTTTTTCCGGTTCATGGAATAACGAACAATATGCCCGGTATCTTCAAGAGCCCTGCATTTGTAATTTCAGGCCGGGATATGGGAGAATCTGACCGGATTATCACCTTTTACACAATGGCTGGAGGAAAAGTGCGGGCTGTTGCCAGGGGGGCGAAAAGGAGCCGGCGCCGCTTTGTAAATGCACTCGAGCCTTTTACCATGCTCAACTTGTCTCTGGCCCTGCCACGCACCACTGGTTTGAGCAGGATTGAATCCGCCGGAATACTGGACAGTTTTCCATCTCTGAGACATAAGGTCGAGTGCTATGTCCTGGCCAGCCTGTGCTGCGAACTGGTAAATCTCTGGACAAAGGAAAACGATCCACAGGAAGACCTTTTCAAACTCCTTCGATGGTGCCTTAACTGCCTTAACGAAGGTCTCCATCCGCGAAAGACCGCGCTCTTTTTCAAGATTCTGCTCCTGACCCTGGCAGGCTATGCCCCTGGTTTTGACCTGTGCCTCCGTTGCAAAAAGCCGCCGGTGGGCAATCATGTATTTTTCAGACTCCATGCAGGAGGATTCATTTGTGGCGAATGCCTGAAATCAAGGGAAAGGAGCCATAAAATAAGCCTGGGGGCACTAAGGTCATTGAGATACATTCAGAACGGATCTCTTGACAGGCTTTACAGACTGACCATGACAGATGCGGCGTTCGAAGAGGCCTGGTCTCTCATTAAAAGTCTTCATTGCCACCATTTGGATCAGGTGCCTGCTTCTTATGCAGCCGTTGACGGCCTGAAACCTGAAATTGGAAAGTAGAAATTTGGGAGAGATGAAACAAGAGCACGAAGTCCAAATTTCCAATTTCTATTTTCTGGCTTCAATGTTCCTTAAACGTCTATTATAAATGAATGTACGCACAGGTCTTGAGGTTTTTCTGGAAGATCCGCCATCATGGGTAAGGGGAAGAAGGCTGGGGCTCCTCTGCAACCAGGCCTCGGTCGACACACTCTTGAGGCATTCCAAGGATTTGATATTCTCCACTATGTTGCCGGGCCAACTGAAGTGTCTTTTCAGCCCCCAGCACGGCCTTTACGCCGAAAAGCAGGACAACATGAAAGAGTCTCCGGATGATTTTGCCCAGACTCTTAATATCCCTGTCTTCAGTCTCTATGGAAAGGACAGAGAGCCTTCTCCCGACCAATTGTCAGGAATAGACCTTCTTGTTGTGGACCTTCAGGATATAGGCTGCCGGGTATACACGTTCATCTGGACCCTTTACCTGGCCATGAAGGCCTGCGCCAAGGCAGGTGTAGGCATAGCAGTGCTGGATCGTCCCAATCCTCTGGGAGGCGAGGTGATAGAAGGCAATCTTCTGGCCCGGGACTGCCGATCCTTTGTGGGGCTTGCCCCTCTTCCAATGCGCCATGGCATGACTATTGGCGAAATAGCCGGTTTTTTCATGGAAGAGCAGGGCCTGGACCTTGAATTTCACATTGTGAAGATGCAGGGCTGGAGCAGGGAGATGGATTTTGCCGCAACAGGTCTGCCCTGGATATGGCCTTCTCCGAACATGCCTACCCTTGATACGGCAACGGTATATCCAGGACAGGTCGTCTGGGAAGGCACAAATGTCTCGGAAGGAAGGGGGACAACCCGGCCTTTTGAGATATTCGGCGCCCCTTTTCTGGACCCAGATGCCGTGAGAAAAGAGGCAGAAAAGTGGAGTCTGCCGGGCTTTATCCTGAGAGAGCAGTCTTTCGAACCGGCCTTCCACAAGTGGTCCGGGAAACGGTGCAGAGGCTTTCAGATACACGTAACAAATAGACTTGAATACCGGCCATATATCACGACCCTTGCCGTTTTGGCCGCAGTCAAAAGGATGCATCCAAAGGATTTCGCATGGAAAGACCCTCCCTATGAATACGAGTTCGAGCGCCTTCCCGCGGATCTGATTATAGGAGACAAGAGGGTGAGAGAGGCCCTGGATGCCGGAACAGGCCCTATGGATATCCAGTCTGTCTGGGCCAAGGATTTAAAAGACTTCGAGCAAGCCCGGCCGGCCTGGCTGCTATATCCGTAACTACTCAGGTTGTCAGATTCACGGTTGGCTACTTTGTGCTCTTCAACACATAAGGATGTCGAAATGACAACCTAAAATTGACCACCTGTGCTAACCCAATTTTGACTACCCGGGAGTTGGATAAAAGCAGAACAAACTATTCGGCTTTTCCAAGGATGATCTAACTCTGTTACCATTGAGGGTACATAAGGAGGAGACGCTGAGAGGATATCTCTTTTTGATGTTTTTGACCCTTATGGTATTTACCATGTTAAGGAAAGGGCTTCAAAATAAGTACACAGTAGAAGAAGCCCTTATATGTATGAGAAATCTAAAATGCAAAGTCTTTGATAAGGAGGTCTTGGTAGGAGAGACCTCAAAACAGCAGAAAGAAATATTATCCCTCCTTAATATCATAGTGCCTAAAAAAGTGGGAATTTAGGAATTTCGGTGCAGTGATTCGCTTCAGTCTGCTGACCACTTCGTTTACCCGGTCATCATCAAGCCACGGTCTTCCTCCATCATCAAGATTGATCTTCTTGATTGCATCGCGTAATCTTCCGGTCAGCAACACGTTACGGAAGCTCTCGCGCTCCGTGAGATACGGCACATCAATATCACCCTCGATATGATCCCAGCCCATCCCCTTTAACTGCTCAATAAAGGGGATCTCCACATAAGTCTTTTCATCAGGTGATTGTGCCATGCGTCTTGTTACCCTCTTTATTACCCTTTTTAAAGGGTATTACCCTTTTTCCGCCAAACTGCCCCGGGACCCCGGCCCAGACATTCCACGAATCCTGCCTTTTGTAGATCCCTTAACACTCTTCGTACCATGTCCCGGCTAACCCCCAGGCACGCGCGTTCAAGCTCATGGAGAGTGAATGTTCCGGCAAATGCCTTAACTGCTGCCCCGACCTGCTCTGTTTTGGCTCCGCGGGGGCTTTTCAGTTGATCGACGCGATTTTCGAATTCACGATAAGCGTTTTTGAGAATGGAGAGAATGTAATTGATATAAGGCCATGGGTCATGCCTGCCTTCATGCCAGCCCTGCGAGCTTTGCTCAAGCGTTTCGTAATAACGTTCCTTGTTTTGTTCAATCAGCCGTTCCAGGCTGATATAGCGGCCGACTTCAATTCCCGAGTGGTAACAAGTCAGCAACAAAAGGAGCCGCGAGACACGACCATTGCCATCGCGGAAGGGATGGATGCACAGAAAATCGAGATTCAAGGCAGCCAGTAGGATAAAAGGGTGAGCCCATCGTTCCCGAAGCCCTCGTGACCAGAGTTCAATCATTTCGCTCATAGCTTGAGGCGTTTGATCTGCGGAAACAGTTTCAAAACGCACTCGCTGGCGACCATCGGGGTATTTCTGGATGATGTCAATGTTCTTTTCCTTATATTTGCCCGCATCCCATATTTGCCCGCGCGAAAGTTTATGAAATTTCAGGATAGTTTCCTCTGAAACGGGAATTTCCCCGGCCTTTTCATGGATGAGTCGCAAAGCGTCACGGTAGCCTCGAACCTCCTCTTCATCACGGTCCTTCAAAAGCGGCTCCCCCAAAATAAGGGTATTGATCCGGGACTGGTCAACATTTATGCCTTCAATGCGGTTCGAAGAAATAGCACTCTCAATTAAGGCATGCTCACGAAGAATCTTGAGTTTTTGAGGGGATTGATGAGTGAATAATTCCTGCTTGCCCTGCGCTTTACTTAAATCGGCCAGATACCAACTGGCAATGGTGGGAATTGTTGATGGCTCCGCAGAAAATTGTCGCAATGTCATCATAACACTTTCTTCCCGTAAGACGATTTCCACATGGTCTTTTCATCAGGTGCTTGTGACATATGTTTGCTTCTTGTTATACGAATTGAGTAAGAACGATTCCATCCTGCATTGGCAGATTATTTGACATTTTCTACTTCTGTATTTCTGGTGAATTTGTGGCTTGACAATGGAGTCCGCTTTATTCAGCCTCTCGATCGCTTTCTGTCTTTTAGATTTTTTTGCCATTTTACTTAACTAAATCAGGCTTTTTTCTTTCAGGATTGTTTCGTAATCCTTCAATGACAGCAGACAGTCTATAAGATTCTTGAAGTCCCTTTTTGTAAGCTTTAATTGACTTCTGATTTTATCTGACACTCTTCCGGGAATGCTTCCTCTGCCATGTGAGTAATGAACCCTCAATATCTTCCTTCCTTCAAAATTAAACCACTACCTGCTGAAAGCAGGTAGATTTCTTATACGACTGAAAGTCTAACATGGTTCAATCTTTAGTCATTAGCAATAGTGAAGGCCTCTTTAGGGCTCGCCTTTTCTTGGCTTGCAAT
>PQXD01000014.1:39810-59114 GCA_003194485.1 Deltaproteobacteria bacterium | reverse complement strand
GGGGTGGAATAAGGCTCTTATGACAATGAATCTCAATAATCAGCATTTCCAGAAAGTCCAGAGGGGCATAAGGCCAAAATTTGGCCGAATCGAAATCTTCGGCTGATATGATTTACGGGACACGCTCTTTTAGGGCCTTCCCCCTTTTTTGTTTTTACCGTGAAAATACTTTTTATTAGCCACAGACCTACACAGACAAACACAGACTTTTCACGTAATAGCTCAATAAATAGGGGCATTGAGATTTTGCAGTCCTACTTTCACCGCAGAGACGCAGAGAGCGCAGAGAATCTTCTGTTTTTGTTTTTCGCTGAGAAAGTGAAAAACAAAAAGACGTATCCTGCCGGAAACAGATTGATTTTCATTTGCCGTTCTCTTAACGGCAAATGAAAAAATATTTTACTCTGCGTCCTCTGCGTCTCTGCGGTGAAATCTTTTTTTATGCCGCTGTACCCGTTTATTGAGCAGATACCGTAATTTAACAAAATATGGAGATAATTATGAGATCAGGAAAGGTTATATTATTGGGCACAATATGTATTCTGCTGGCTATTGCCTGTGCGCGGTTGACCGGAAAAACGACTCCCGGAGAAGAGGGGGATGAGAAATGGAAGTTATATACTGAGAAAATTAAGGTCTTGACACCGGCACAATGTGGCCAGTGTCACCTGCCGATTTACGACCTGATCCGTAAAGAGGGCGGGAAACACCGATTTGAATGTACAAATTGTCATCAGGAGTATCATGTATATAACCCGCTGAAACAAAATTATGCTGAAATTATGCCTAAATGTCAGAGATGCCATGGGCTTACTCATGGCGAGACGTTGGCTGAATGCAGCCAGTGCCATATAGATTCCCATAGCCCCAAAAATATCCCTATGAACACATTCCTGGAAGATGGGTGTATAACCTGTCACCCAAAGACGGGTGATGAGATGAACCAGTTTCCCAGCAAGCATAAAGATCAGGGTTGCTCGGCCTGCCATGAAAAACACGCCTACATCCCTTCATCTTGCATGAATTGTCATGAACCCCATATCGCCAGCCTCACTCAAGATAAGCAATGTCTGGCCTGCCATCCGGTTCACAGCTCTGCGCGACGCCTAAAATACGCCAAAGGTACATCCAACGATATATGTGCCGGTTGCCATGACGAAATAGCTGCTGCCTTGGCTGCAAATAAGAGTAAACACCATAATTTGGCGTGTGTGGACTGTCATAATGAACATAAGTATGTTCCAAAATGTAAAGAGTGCCATAAGAAACAGCATGGCAAGAAATTGCTTGAAAAGTTCGAAAACTGCCTGCGATGCCATATAGATCCTCATAATCTGCCGGCAGAAACAGCGGCGGAATAATTAAAGTGCTGTAAGCCGTTCACGGCTTGAAATTGGAAATTGGAAATTTGGGGGAAATGGAAATGAGTCTACTTTTAACACGGGACCGGATTTGCCCGATATTAAAAGAGGAAGAAGCTCTAATTTGACAAATTTAAAGGCAGAAAGTAAAAAAGCCAAGAAAAACTCCACCTGTGCGGCGGTCAGCGATTAGCATTGAATTTGTAACAGCAAATATCCTGCTTGTCAGGGTGGCAGATCGATAATCATTAAACTAATGGCTAACTGCTAAAGGCTAATGGCTCAATTTATGATGTATGTGAGCAAAAAGGCTTATTTAATAATATTTCTGATGATTATCTGTTGTCTCCCCGGTCATGCCTTAGCCAAAGTAAAAGGTCTGTGTTCCAATTGTCATACCATGCATGCCAGTCAAAAACAGTGGCCTGGTCAATGGGGTAATGAAACCTGGCTGCGGGCACATCCTCAGAAATCACTGCTTGTAAATGACTGTGTGGGCTGTCATTCGAGTGGCAGTAGCTCCACCAATTATAACTTAGGCGGCTGCGAGGTGCCTGTAGTGCTTTATACAGGTGCTGGTCAACCTACCTCATATCTTGCAGGCGGAAACTTCTGGTGGGTAAAGGAAGGACTTGGTGGTGAGGATACAAAGGGCCATAATGTGTTTCTTGGTGAGGATGACGATAGTCTTCCTGAAGCACCTGGTAATAGTGTAGGCTCTTGTGGCACTGATGCTTGCCACATTAATTTGTCCGAGCAATACAGCGGCCCCGATATGGTCTTTGTTCTTAACGGCAAATACGGCTGTCAGGGTTGCCATCTGAATGCAAGACACCATGCCAATGACCATCCAAATGGTGAATCTGGCTTAGTAGATAGTGCTGACAAAGGTTGGTATCGTTTTCTTTCAGGACATGGTTTTACCGGAGAAGGGGTTAAAGGCTATGAGTATAAAGATTGGGAGGCAGGGCATCCGAATCTTGCTCCGGGGGGGACTGCACACAACGAGTATATAGGAGATGCTGCCGCTACAGGTTATGGATTTTCTCAAAGTGGTGGGGCCGGAGATGGTGTTACAGCCTTTTGCACCGGTTGTCATGGAGACTTCAGCCATGGGGGGCAAGGTAGTTCAAGTCCATGGGAAATGCATCCTTCAGATGCAAAAATCCCAAATTCAGGTGAATATGCCGATGCCTTTGGCGCAGGATATGACCCGCTTGTGCCTGTAGCAAGGACTTCTTTGCCCAGCTCAGATCCATCCAAAGTGGATATTGGCACGGACCTTGTACAGTGTCTCTCATGCCACCGTCCCCATGGAAGCCCTTATTTCAAGCTCATGCGCTGGGACTATAAAAACTGGCCGGGCGGCGGAGATAATAAATGCACTGTCTGTCATACCACAAAGAAATAACATGAAAAGATTCTCAAAAGCAGAAGGGCAGGCTTAGAGAAGTCTTTGAAAAATAAAGGACAATGGAAGATCCGGATGAAACTGCGAATAAATCAAGGCATAAAAAAATGATTCAAGATTCAAGATTCAAGGTTCAAGGTTTGCCTATAATGATTTCATTGTTTTTTGTGTTACTGATTTATGGCCACGTGGCCATGGCAGGCCCTTATCTTGATTCTGCCCATGGAAATTACACACCTTCCCCTGGCTATGGAGTAAATAGGACTGCCACTGCCAATTCTGGTTACGCTAGAGGCAACTGTGCCCATTGCCACGAGCAACACGCAAGTATAGGAGGGAGTGAGCCTACACCGGCCAGTGGAAGTGCCTCTCCTTTCGCCCTCTTTGCCGATAATTTTGATAATAAAATAATCGGACCTTATGTTCAGACGGATAACTTCTGTTTTTACTGTCACGTCAACGTTGGTGCTGTACAGACCGAAGGGAGCATCACCAACAAACAGTACAGTAATACCTTTGGCGGCTATACTATCGACAGCGCCACGGACATCATGGGAGCCTTCAGCCTGAACTCATATCATAACCTCTATGATATCCAGGATTTTGCCAAGACCAAGTTTGATTTTTTCAAAGACTCATCTAATCCCTGCGTGGCCTGCCACAATCCCCATCGGGCGAAAAGAAACAAGGCACATCCTACTGATCCCTCATACACTGCTATATCCAGACCCACTGACCATGAAAACCTGTGGGGCGATGATGCGAATGAGCGGATGAGTAACTACACCTATTATCGTCCTCCTTATTATTATGGTTCGAATGCTACCTATGAGCCTGATGGCTCGGCTTTACATGATGGTTCTCTCATACCTGACTACAACGCCTTCTGCCTTGACTGTCACCAGTACCAGGTGCCTACTTCCCAGTCGGCTTCGATGAATCCTAATACACCGGCAACCTATCTGACGGCCATCAACTGGAGTGCCTCAGGCGATATGCACGGTGAGAGGTCAAGAATATATGATGTAAATGGAACCGGAAACAGTCGAACCGGGACGATAATCGCTCCCTACAATGTTGTGCCGGTTCAAAGCAATTACGTGCTCTCCTGCCTGGACTGCCACGAACCACACGGGTCAGTTCTGGTTTCCGGAAGACCTTCGTCCTATTTGTTGCGGAAGAAGGTCAACAACAACAGAGTTGATGGGTGCGGGCCGGGTGAGGGAAACTTCTGCGAAACGGATTTTTGTGGAAGCTGCCACACGTTTAGCCACTGCGGTGGCCCGCAGGGCTGCTTCCAATGCCACTATCACGGCGCTTACGGTAATGGCCCCGGTTGGTGCGGTTCTTGGGTAGGGCCAGTCTTTTGAACGGCTGTCTCTATCATAGTAACCAAATATATTTTGCTGCTGCTGTTGGTATGGGCCTACGAAAGAAGAGGAAAATGGAGTCAGGCCTTGAAATTTTTTAGACCCTTGCATCGTGAGCCCATTTTTCTTTTCTTTTCTTTCATTGCCTTAATTGCAGTTTTCTCGGGCTGTACCCTGGTTCAAAAAGAAGGCGTCTTAAACCAACAGGGATACCTGGTTGTTTATTTAAACCTGGAGACGACCCATATCACTCCCGCGCTTGATTTTACCTTAGAGGAATTGTGGCTGGAAGATGAATCAGGCACAAAGATACCTCTCCCTCTGCGACAAAAAGAGATAGACACCTCTTCAGCCGCCCGCCAGATTGTTCTTTCCCAAAGCGAGCTGAAAACAGGCCATTACACGGAATTATGTCTCAAAATAGCCAGGGCTGTATTGATAAAAGAGAGGAAAACACGGCCCCTGGAATTGGCTGATAAAGGCCTGGTAAATATCCCTATCACCTTAAGGATTGTCTCTCAAAAGACCTCCAGCCTCTTTTTAGACTGGGCACCTGAGGCTTCTATCGGACCGGAAGACACATTTTTACCTGTTATAAAAGTACGCAAGGGTGCTGCAGGTTTAAAAAAACTCCTGCTCTATGTGAGCAATTCCCAGGATAATTATCTTTCCGTAATAGACAGGGGTTCTCACCAGGTAATCGATACCATAACCGTAGGAGACAGCCCCAGGGGAATGGTACTCTCAGAAAATGGTGAATATCTTTATGTGGCCAATTACTTTTCCAATACCATCTCTGTTATAGAAACCATTAACAATCGTCTGGTCGATACCATTTCCTTGAACATAGGTTTTGGTCCCACCGAGCTTATCATCCCGGCCGGAACTTATACCCTTTATGTCACTGCCAAAGACTCCAATGCCGTCATCGTGATCGATGCCCTGACAAAAAACATTATCAAAAAGATAGATGTGGGCCAGGGGCCTGTAGGCCTGGCCAGTGACACGGACGGCCAATATGTTTACGTCGCCAACAGCTATTCAAATAACATTTCAGTGATAGATACACGTAATAATGAGTTGGTTAATACCATCGGAGCGGGAGGAGAGCCCAGGTATCTTTGCGCCTATCAGAGCTATATAGTCGTCTCTAACAGTCAGTCAAACAGTGTTAATTTTATTGACCGGTATTCCTCAAATGTCGTATCTACCGTCTTTATCCCAGGGCGACCGGGGAATCTTATCCCGGGGCGAAGGGGATGGGTTTATGTGGCCGGAGAGCGCAGCCATGATATCTCTTTTGTCACTCCAGGGCTGAACATCGCCCCGCGCAAGCTCCCTGCAGGTCGGCACCCAGCGGGTATGGCCCTGGACAGGGACAGAAAACTGCTCTACGTGGCTAATCTCATGGATAATACAATAAGTGTCTTAGATTTGATCAGGGAAGAGGAAGTCAAGAGGATAGAGGTGGGAGACAGACCTTATGACCTGGTCCTAGTGAGCGATTAAGGGTCTGAATGAAATACCTGAAGATAGCAGCAGTAATTCTATATCTTTTGCCTTCATATTATGCCTTGGGACAAGATATAAGTGGTACCGCAGACATTTCTTATAATACCTCACGCACAGAATCAGACGGAGAAAAAAGTTCCGACTGGAGCTTTCTTCAATACTATTACTTGAATTACAGCACCTATTTGACCCCGGCCATTACATCCAATCTAGGTATCCGCTACAATCGCCGGGACAGCAATATGCAAGACCAGGAAACAATCTATCCGTTTATAAACTTGGGTCTGATAAATGAATATTTTTCAGGCAATCTCAGTTACAATTATATGAAGGAGAAAAGCAGCGATAACCCGAGCCTTATTACCTCTTTCTGGAATACAAATCTGACCAGCCGGCTGGAGGAATGGCCCAGGTTGAATTTTCAGTATACAGAAACCAGGCGATATGATGATTTGTCTCAACATGAGACAGATACAAAATCAACCAGTCTTTTAAGCGGTGTTACATACCAATTTAGTATTTTTGATATGATGTATAACTACATGAGGTCCACTTCTCTTGACTATTTGACAGAGACAGATACAAAAAGTAACAATCACGTTGGTCGCCTGGGAATGCATAAAAGCTTTTGGGACAATCGTATCTCCATTTCAGCAGACGGGGGATATAATTATTATGATACCACCACGACCGTGCCGGAGGCAGGCGAGATAGAACAAAGACGCCGGGCGGAAAAAGGTTTTTATGGTGTAGACAGCTCACCGGAACACAGTACCTTGTCTCCTGCCCCCGGCCTCACTGATGGAAATTATGATACGGCGGTCATTACAGCGCAGGAATATATGAATATAGGTCTTGGTCTCTTTTATCCCCAGACAGTTGATACTATTTATATTTACACAAATAAAGATTATTCTTATGACCCTGTCATTTCTTCAGAAAAGCTGGAATGGGCGGTTTACTGTACTGATGAAGAGATAGAGCCAAAGACATGGACACGTATTACTAGCAGCGCCTTGTTCTCTTATAATGAAACCTATAACCGGTTTGAGATCAGCTTTACTCCCCAGGAGGCAAGACACTTTAAAGTGGTCTATTATCCGGGTACCGCCAGCCCTGCCTTCCGGATAACAGAGATAGAGGCCTATGGTCTTGAATACGTAGACCGAATATCCAAAACTGACACCAAGACCTATACGGGCAATTGCGCCCTGTCCATACGCCCCCTGAATGACTGGACTACCTCATACTACCTCTCTTATTATCGCACCGATACCTCACCTGAGGAAATCACGAATTATACACTAAGCCAAGGGGTAAACCTTACAGGAGACCTCTCCAGGTATTTTTTAGTTACCTTAAGCTATCAGAAAACATTGTCTCATACGCCAGAAACAGATACCGAAGTAGACACCTATGCCTTTAATTGGCGTTCCAACCCCTTAGAGACCTTGAATACCACGCTTACTCTTAGTTACGGCGAGACAAGGGAAGATGAGGAATTGATTACTAAAATAAATTCCCTTTCTTTTAACTCCATCTTCATGCTCTGGGAGGGGATAGATGTGAATTGGGACCTTAACCTGTCCCAGGCCGATAATGTCCGTGACGAGACTGAGTCTATATCTGCATATTCTGACCTCTATCTCAGGGCCTTATTGACGAGACGCCTTTCCTGGGATCTGGGTTATAACCAAGGCTACCAGCAGACCAGCAACGAAGAGACTACCGAGACTACCTCGTCAAACATTTATAGCACCCTGGTATATACACCTTCTTCCCGGCTCTATGGACGAATTTATGTCCGGTATGAAACCGCTGAAGAGCAAAGCAGATTTTCGCACGAATATAGTGTGGGATGCTTTATTGTTCCCAAGGTCCAGATAAATGCGACCAGCCGTTTTGAGTATACCGAAGACAAGGATGAAATGAGCCACAGCCTGGATCTTAACTGGAACATAGGCCGTGCGGCCAGTTTTAGAATGGGTTACAGTTATTCACATAGTCAAAATGAGACAACGGAAAAGAGCCATAATTTTTACTCGCGTCTGTCGATAAATTTTTAAGAGGTGAATCATGAAAAAAATCATAATATCTTTGATGGCATTATCCATGCTTTTTGCCTGCGGCCCGGGTATGCGTTATTACACCAATCCTGCGGCCGACCTCTCTTATATTAAAAGGGTGGCCATTCTGCCCTTACACAACTTCACCAAGGCCGATTTGGCGCATGAAAAGATAAGGGACGTCCTGGAGACAGAGCTCCTTCAGCTTGAAGCCTTCGAGGTGGTTGATAGAGGGGAGGTGGACGCGGTCTTGAGGGAATTAAGGATTACTTCCTCTTCAGATATATCTCCCTCCATCCTTAAGAAGATTTCACAAAAGTTGAATGTCCAGGCCGTCTTGACAGGAGCGGTGGACGAGTATGAAACAGAAAGGTCCGGCAATATTTCCTTGTCCTTTGTTGCCGTCTCATTAAAGCTAATAGATGCCAAATCCGCTGAAGTCATCTGGCAGATAAGCTCCAGCGAGAAAGGCGGAGGGGCTTTAACCAGGCTGTTCGGGGTGGGAGAAAAGAGCCTTCTTGAAGTAGGACACATTCTGATAAGAAGATGCCTAAAAACATTATAACTACTCAGGGGGATAGACTCATAAGCGCTAAGTTGTTTTTGCCCAGGAGGGACTGAAAAAAGATGAACATCGAACATCGAACGTCCAACATCGAACGTTGAATGGAAAAAGATGAAGAAACAGGCATATGATCTGGAAGAAAGGCTGCTTGAGTATTCGGTACGAATCATAAAGATCGTTGAACAGCTACCAAATACCAGAACAGGCAACCATGTTGCAGGCCAATTGTTAAGATCGGGAACTTCACCTTATCCAAACCATGGTGAAGCTCAGGCAGCAGAGTCCCCAAAGGACTTTATCCATAAGCTTCGTATCTCATTAAAGGAGCTCAGGGAGGCCCAGCGATGGTTAAAACTTATTCAGCATGTACCACTAATTAAAAAACCTGAACTATTAGATGATATTTTACAGGAAACAGAGGAATTAATTAAGATTTTCGTTACGAGTATCAAAACGGCTGAAAAGAAACAGAAATAGTTGTTGAATGTCACGCGGCGCAAGCGCCTGCGCTGCGCGTCGGTATTGGGTGTTTGTTTTTTCATTCGATGTTGAACGTTCGATGTTCGATGTTCGACGTTCATCTTTCAAAACAACCCCCCTATGGCATAAATGTAACCTGTGAAGGAAAAAAGGAATTATCTTGGTTTACTCCCTTAAAATACTTCGGTCTTCAGTCTTCTACCTAAATACCTGGGTAGTTACAAACATTATAGTAATATTTATCATAATATTCATCTTTGAACAGCCCTGCTTTTCTGCAGAATACAGAAAAATTGTCTTCTTTCCCCTGGAAAACATAAGCGGCAAAAACGGGGTCCCGGAAGATATAGTAATTCGTATCGCCGAAGACATACGCAAACGCAATGATTTTGAGATTATCTCTCCTTCAGACCTCAAAGACTTCCTTTTAAAAAACCGGGTGAGAAGATTGGGCTCGATCACCGGAGCCAAGGCCAAAGGATTAGAAAGGGCATTCGGGGCAGATGCCGTAATCATTACCTGGGTTGACCTCTATGAAAAGGGAGATAACCCCAAAATAGGAATAGGCATTCGTTTTATTGAGACGGAAACGGCCGCGGTCATCTGGAGCGATTATGTCGCCTTGGCAGGTGATGATTTCAGTTCATGGCTCGGTTTGGGCAAAATCACCTCTATTGACCGTTTAACGTCAAAAGCAATACGAAGATTAATTGATCATTTTCCGGTTTCGCTCAAGAAGACCCCGATAGAAGAGACATTATTTGCCCTTGAGCGGTTCTCCCTAATCCCTTCGGTTGTCAAGGGTGAAGCCCCTGTAACGGTTTCTCTGCATCTGGTCTCCATTGCCGAAGCCCCTGAGAAACTCTCTCTCCTTATGGGAGGAAAAGAGTGGCCCCTTGAGAAAAGACAGAGAGAATGGTGGGAGGGAGAAATAAAGGCCCCGAAAAGAGAAGGAAATTATTTTGCCAGGTTAAAGCTCCTTGCCAGGGCAGGAGAAATCCTTTTTTTTAATACAGCCAGCTACTTAGAAGTGGACAATACACCGCCCAAGGTGCGTCTGTCATGTGAAAATACCCGTTTTTCTCCCAACAGGGATGGAAGCAAAGATGCATTGATCATCTTCCCGAGCCTTTTGGACCCGGAAGACATAAAATTGTGGGGCTTTTATATTTTTAACGAAAAAGGAGAACTTGTGAAGAGGTTTGAGGGAAGCGAAGAACTGCCTCTTGCCTTGGCCTGGCATGGAGAGACCGATGCATTCGGCAATGCAAAAGATGGCATTTACCACCTTAAATGCAGATGCCAGGATAAGGCCGGCAATGCTGCTGCCACACCCGGAAAAGAGATCGTATTGGATAAGATCCCGCCCAAATTAGATGTTATGATAGATGTAGAGAAAAATAAGGCGCTATTTACAATAAAATACGAAGAGCTTACCGGGATAAGTCAGTGGGAATTGATAATTTCGGATGAAAAAGAAAATATCTATTATGACCTTAAAAAAGAAGGGGCAATCCCTTCTCAAGTAGAATTTCCGTTGCCTGATAAAAAAGGACTTTATTTCCTGATGGAAGCACTTGATACGGCCGGGAACAGAACAGAATCCAAAGGGTCCCTGGTGTCACAAAAGATTGTTGCCGGCGAGAAACCTGAAGAAGAGGAGAAAGCGCCCTGTGTATGGGATTACGAGTTCTAGGGGTATCCGGCTTATTCTTTTGGGATGTTTTTTTTTGTTAACCGCCTGCAGCCACGGCCATTCTCCTCTCTATATTGACAAAAACAATATTTGTGAAGTCAAAAAGTTGGCTGTTTTCCCGTTTCGGAATCTCTCAAAAGATCCTCACGCCGGGGAAATCGTAACCCAGATATTTTTGGCGGAACTAAGCAAAAAAGAACGTTTTGAAGTGGAAGAATTGGGTAATATTATTGATTTTATGGTAGAACAGAGGGCAAGGGTGGGAGCAAGTATCAGCAAATCCAGATTGCTCCTCTTAAAAAGAAGGTATAAGATCGATGCCGTAATTTTCGGAGATATTCTGGTGTTTGAGCAAAGGGGCGGAGTGCCATATATAAGTCTCAGTATAAGAATGCTGAAGATAGATACGGATAAGATCGTATGGAAGGCAAATATCGAGAAGAATGGAGATGACTACATCAAGATCTTAAATATAGGGCAGGTAAGGTCATTGAACCAGCTCACGAGTACAGTAGCCAGGGAATTAATGAAGACCATGCGGTGAGAGGTGAGATTGGAAATTGGAAATTGGGGAGAAATGAAACGAGTAAAAAAGCCAAATCATGGTTGCGAAAACTCATCAGAAGAAAAGTTTTATCTGAGTCAAATGCGACAGAATACGAAGCAATAATTGAAAAGCTCGGTCCAAAATTGAATGCATTCATCAACAGCACAAAGACATGAAGGCCAAATTTCGAATTTCTAATTTCGAATTTCTAATTTCCAAATACAAGGAAAAATATATGAAAAAGACCCTGTGGCTTATTATTTTTATCTTGATTCCATCAACTGCCTTTTCTTATCTGGCAAGGGTAAATGATGAATCGATTGAACCCGAAGATTTTAAGGAAGTTTTTACGCGCTCACACGTATATACCCGAATGGGACAAAAAAACAGGCCCGGGGCATTGACGGAAAAGAGCCTGGAAGGGGCCCTTAAGAATCTTATTGACCATCACTTGCTGGCCCAGGAGGCCAAGAGGCTTGAGCTGGATAAAGAGCCGGATTATCTCCAGGGCCTTGATTATTACAAAAGATACCTGGCCACCAGGGCATTTTGGCAAGAGGAATTTAAAAAAATAGATATCACTGACAAAGAGATCGAAACATATTTTCAGGAAAAAAACACAAAATGGCATGTCCGGCAAATATTCACCAAAGAGAAAAACAAGGCAGAGGAGGCCCTGAAGCGGCTCAAAAATGGAGAGGCCTTTGCCAAAGTGGCCCAGGAACTTTCAGAAGGACCCTATGCCGCCAAAGGAGGGGACTTGGGGTTTATGCGCAAGGGACAGATGGTTGAAAAATGGGAAGCAGCCGCCCTTTCCCTCAAACCGGGAGATTTCAGTGACATTGTAGAAACCCGGGCCGGGTTCCACATCATTAAGCTGGAAGAAATAAAATCGCCCGATATGGAAGCGCTTGAAAAGCAAAAGCCGGGTATCAAAAAGAGTCTTTTAAAAAATAGGAAAAAAGCAGTAGAAAAAGAATGGGATGATAAATTAAGGGCAGAATCAGAAATAAAGATAAATGAAAAATTACTCAAAAAAATAAAAGAAAATCCTGAAGAAGGAAAAGCGGATGAGGAAATCGTCGCCCGGGTAAATGGAGAACCAATCTATTTGAAAGATTTTCTCCCTTTATTTAAGAGAAAGATAGGGGGATTTAATGCCATGAAAGACAGGTGGCATATTAAAATAGATTCCGATAAGGTAAAAAATGAAGTGCTGGATGCATTGATTAATCAAAAGGTGATCGAGCAGGAGGCCTTAAAAAGAGATTATTTTAAGAAAAGCAAGGAAATCGGGAAGCAATTGGATAATTATAGGATGATGCTTTTGGTTAAGGCCTTTAAAGAAAAGATTGTTGCCCCTCAAATCAGTTTGAGCAAAAAGGAATTGGAAAATTACTATAAAAAACACAAAGAGGATTATCTGAGCCCGGCTCAATATGATCTGAGAATGATTGAGGTAAAATCCAGGGAAGCAGCGGAAGGGATCAGGGAAGAGCTCCTGGCCGGGGCGGACTTCCCTTTGCTTGCCAGGGAAAAATCTGTCGCCGCCTCTGCCAGGAAGGGAGGGGCGACAGGCTGGGTTTCAGAAAGGCGCTTGCCTGAGAAGATCAAAGAAGAGGTTGAAAGATTAAAACCGGGAGAAATCACCCCGGTAATCGAGAAGGATATCCACTATGTAATTGTTCAATTAAAAGAAAAAAAACAAGGA
This sequence comes from Deltaproteobacteria bacterium, assembly GCA_003194485.1. NCBI lineage: Bacteria > Pseudomonadati > Myxococcota > Myxococcia > Deltaproteobacteria bacterium. The sequence goes on along the minus strand of PQXD01000014.1, from coordinate 46,395 downwards.
CGGCTCATACCCTTTGCGGGAGTGGAAGAGAGAGTAAAAAGGGCACTCTGGATGGAAAAATTCAATGATTTTTTAAATAAGTATTTGAAAGAATTGAGGAAGATTTCTCAAATAAAGATTGACAAAAAGGCATTTAAAACGGTAAAAGAGGAATTCGGAATAAAGTGAGGATTCTCGATGCTCGATTCTCGATACTAGATGCTGGATATTTTGAGGAAAAAGTGAATTATCAGAGTTATAAGGATTTGGATATTTACAAAAAAGCTCATAAATTGGGGGCATCCTTCATTCACCAATTTATACTTTCTTCAAAAAACATGCATTATCGAATTGAATACGGATGCTGAAATTAGAAATTAGGATCGAGCATCGAGCATCAAGGATCGAGAATCAAGGATCGAGAATCGAGGATCGAGCATCAAGGATCGAGAATGAAAAAACTATTTTTTGTCTTTTCATGCCTTGCGGGTCTGGGGCTTTTATTCAGCTGTGCCGGAGCCCCGAAAGGGCGGCTGACGGCCAAATCCTGTATCGAGTGTCATGAAAAGGAATACAAGCAGTTTGTTGCCGCCAAAAATGTCCACGCCCCTGTCAAGGAAAAGCAGTGCGAGGCCTGCCACCGCCCGCACGGCCTTATCGGCGGGGTCTATCTCAAACAGGGATTCCCCGAGCTTTGTTTTTCCTGCCATGAAGAGACAAAAAAAACAAAGGGGAAAAACGCTCATCCCCCTTTTGAAAAGGGTGATTGTATTAAGTGCCATAACCCCCATAGTTCCGGTCATGCCGCCCTTTTAAAAAAAGGAAAAAGAGATACCTGTCTTACCTGCCATGAATCAGAAAAATTCAGGCAGGAATTCATCCACCAGCCTGCCGGAAACTGCCAGACCTGTCATCTCCCGCACGTAGCCAATTTTCCCTATCTGCTCAAAAAACCGGAAAACAGCGTCTGCCTTGACTGTCACAAAACAGACATTATTACCAGGACACATAAAAATTATCCCTTGACCGGTGACCATTGCGTCTCCTGCCACAGTCCTCATAGCGGTAAAGAGAAAGAGATCCTCAGGCTTTATTCCCATCAGCCCATCAAAGACTGTTACAAATGCCATCAGGGTCCCGAAGGGAAGATCCCGTTTTCTCTCAAAAAGAAGGGCAATGATCTGTGTTATGATTGCCATGATAAAGATAAGGCGCCATTTAACGCGTCTTACATCCATTCCCCGTTAAAGGATAAGGACTGTACCACCTGTCACGCCGCTCATGCCAGTGATTTTAAGGGGGTGACCGTAAAGGCGGAAAAAACACTATGCCTGAGCTGTCATGAAAAAACAAAGGAAAAATTAGACAACAAGTTTATCCACAAACCCATTGTGCAGGGAGAATGTGTTGTCTGCCATAATCCTCATTCCGCCCCTAATAAGAAACTCATTCCCCTGCCTGTTGCCGCCCTTTGCTATGACTGCCATAAGAAAGATGCATTCACAAAGGTTTACCGGCACGCGCCCGCGGAGAAAGAAGAATGCCTTACCTGTCACGACCCACATGCCTCTGCGCAAAAATGGGAATTAAAAGAGGCGCTGCCGGGGCTCTGCAATACCTGCCACCAAAAAACCGCAAAGGAGTTTAAAAAGGTAAATGTGCACGCACCCGCCCAGAGAGGGCAATGTTATGCATGCCATTCGCCTCATTCCGCCTCTAACAAATTCTTTCTCCCTGAAAAGAGAAGGCGACTCTGCTTTAGCTGCCATGAAGACATGAAACAGGGGCTGACCATCCTTCATCCCCCCTTTATCAAGGGTGATTGCGAGAAATGTCACGAGCACCATGCCTCTGACAACTCTTATCAAATCATCCGTGCCGGGGCTGAGGGCTGTTATCCTTGCCATACTTCCATAGAAAAGAATGCCGCGGAGAAGGCCCTTGTGCATGCACCTTTAAAAAAAGGGGAATGCACTGCCTGTCACTCGCCTCACGGGAGCAAGATCACGGGGCAGCTTTACAGACCCCTTAAAGGTCTCTGTCTTTCCTGCCACGAGGATCTGATAAAAACAGAAGAAAAAATCCAGCTGGTTATTCATAAGCCCATAGAGGAAGGAAAATGCGATCATTGCCACCAGGCCCACTATTCCCAGGCCAGGCATCTCCTCTTAAATTCAGGCGCTGAAATCTGCGCAGATTGCCACGACCTAAATGACAAGACATTAAAAGGGATGCATCTAAATCGTTCATTAACGAATGTAAATTGCATAAATTGTCATACTCCCCATAGCGCTGTCTCAAAGCAGCTATTCCGGCGTATTTTGCATAAACCGTTTAGTGAAGGCCGGTGTAAGGACTGTCATGAAAGTTAACTTGATAATACTGTTTTCCCTGTTTTGTTTTATTTCCAGCCCTGTCCAGGCAAAAATAGATTGCCTTAAGTGCCATCCCGATATCAGGAAACAATTAACTTCCGGAAATGTCCATAATCCGTTAAAGAAAAGGGATTGCACCGTTTGCCACAATATCCATGCCTCGGACGAACCTAATCTCCTGATTGAACCGACAAAAGATCTATGTCTTTCCTGCCACAAAAAGTCATTCAAGGCCAAATACCCCCATCTGCCGGTAACACAAGGGAAATGTGATAAGTGTCATGACCCCCATGCCTCCCCTTACAAGGCCCTGCTTAAAGACGCGGAAGACAAGATCTGCTTCGGTTGTCATGAAAAGAAGGAATTAATTATCGGCAAGCGCCTTCATCCTCCTCTTAAAAAGGGGTGCCTTTCCTGTCATAAGGCCCATGGTGGTGAATATCCGCAGCTTTTGGGCAGGCCCCCGGAAAAGCTCTGCCTTGGCTGTCATCAAAAAACAGAGATTTCCAGATTCCATAATGTGTCGGCCATAAAAGGTACTGTCTGCCTTTCCTGCCACAGTGCCCATTCCTCCAAAAAACCCCGTTTGCTCCGGGAATTCGCGCATAAGCCTTACGCAAAAAAACAGTGCGGGCAGTGTCATATCCTGGAAGGAAAAAAAATAAAAGGAATAAAGACAAAAACGCGCTCTCTTTGCCTGAAGTGTCATCCCATGGAAAAGGCAGACGCCTCCATTTACAGTCACATCCAGGCAAGCCCGGGAACAAATGTCTGTCTTGACTGCCACAGTCCCCATCTTTCCGATAAAAAACCTGCCTTAAAGGCACCTGTGCGCCTGCTTTGTTTTAATTGCCACCAGGACACAAAAAAGCAACTCTTGAGCAATTCCCCTGATTACAAGCACAAACATCCGGAAGTGAAAAAGGAGGCATGCCTTGAATGTCATGGTGCCCATGCCGGCAATCATCTCTATTTCTTCAAAGACGATGTCATCACTGTCTGCACCGGCTGCCACAAGAGGCATGCAAAATTTACCCATCCTTTAGGTAAAAAGGCGATCGACCCAAGGTGCAAAAAAGAGATGGACTGCGTGAGCTGCCATAACCCCATGGGGGCCAGAGGCGGTTATAATACCATTTTTGATTACAAGAAAAAGCTTTGCATCCAGTGTCATAAGATAGAGACGTGAGGCTCGATTCTCGATTCTCGATTCTCGATGCTGGATGCTGGATTCTCGATGCTGGATGCTGGATGAAAAGTGAATTATCAAAGTTATAAGGATTTGGATATTTACAAAAAAGCACATAAATTGGCAATAGAAATTCATGATCTGAGTTTGAAACTACCTAAATTTGAGATGTATGAAGAAGAAAGCCAGATAAGAAGATCCAGTAAATCTGTGGCTAGCAATATAGTGGAGGGTTTCGGCAGGCGTAGATATAAAGCAGAATTTGTGAAATTCCTAACATATTCTCTGGCATCTTGCGACGAGACAAGAGAACATTTGTATACTTTGTTTGAGACAAAATCACTAAAAGATAAGAATAATTATACCTATTTCTTTGAAGAATATGATCATCTTGGCAGGATGATAACCAATTTTATTAAGTCTGTAGAACTGGGACATAAAACTAGAAACTAGCATCGAGAATCGAGCATCGAGCATCGAGAATCGAGCATCGAGAATCGAGAATCGAGCATCGAGCATCGAGAATCGAGAATCGAGAATCGAGCATCGGAGGTCATCCGAAGGTAATGAAAAAGATATGTTTTGCTTTCAGCTTTTTGCTTTCAGCTTTCAGCTTTTATTTTTGCGGGCATGCCCATGCTTATATAAAGGGAGAGTTGCTAACAGTTATCTACGGCGAAGAAGAGACCTCCGGTCCATTTAATCAACCCCGGTCTATTTATATAGATCAAAGCAAGGGCAAGATTTATATCATAGACACATTGAATAATCGTCTTGTCTCTTATGACAAAAACTACAAGTTTATCTCCCGGTTCGATGCCGAAGGAAGACTGGATCTCCCTGTCTCTATGCTGAAAGATAAAAAAGGACATCTCATTGTCACTAACAGGGGTGAAGAGAGTGTCCTGGTCATCCATCTTAAGGAAAAAATTATTGAGCCCCTTGATTTCAGCAAGGTTTTTCCAAAACCCGTCCCTTCTTACATGGCCATGGATGAGAATGGAAGGCTTTATGTTATTGATGAGGCCTACAAAAGGATCTTGATCTTTTCTGATGATTATGAATTTCTGGGTGAGATCAAAGAGCCCCAAGCTGCCGGGTTCAGTGATGTCAAGTGGTCTGGAAATTGCCTTTATGTCTTGGATACCCTTTTAAAGAAGGTCTTTATCTATGACAACCAGGGACATCTGATCCGCTCTTTGGAATTTAAATCCTTAAGCTTTCCTGTAAGCCTGGCAGTGGATAAAAGGGGGTTTATATATATATTGGATGCCCATGAGGGCAAAGTATATCTCTTTAAGGACAATGAAATAATAGGAGAAATAGGCAAAAAAGGCTGGAAAGAAGGTAAGCTTTATTATCCCGGTTATATCTATATAGACAACAAAAATACCCTCTATGTAGTGGATACGGGAAATAACAGAATTGAAGTCTTCAAGATAAAATGATAACTACTCAGGTTCAGGGTTCAGGGTTCAGGGTTAAAGAGCGATAAATAGGATAAAGAGTATATAACATAATCGCCAACGAATTCAAAGATATCTAGGGAGCAGGCCAGACGAACGTTTACCCTTTCAGAGTTCCTTGACAGGGCGTGCCGTGCCTGCTGTTCCTGGATTTATCAACTATCTCAAAGAATATGAAGAGTGCAAAATAACCAACCCTGAACCCTGAACCCTGAACCTAAGTAGTTACACAAAGACATGAAAGCCAAATTTCCAATTTCCAATTTCCAATTTCTATTTTTCCCCATCTTCTTCCTTCTATTTTCCAATTTCCAATTTCCAATTTCCAATTTCTTCTCTTTAACCATCTCTTATGCCGAAGAGGCTGGAGAAGTTGAAAAGACCGGAGAGATCGAAGAGACTGAAGAAGAACCCGTTTCCGCTCCGAAAACCAGGTTGACCCCCAATGTCTTGCACCTCTTTGATCTGCGGGAGGGGATGGAAAGCAATGACCGTCTTTCTTTCCCATCTTCTGTAAGTGTGGATGAAACCAATAGAGAAATATACGTGGTAGATTCAGGACATCGTCGTATTATTGTTTATACCGAAGATGGTTATCCCTTGTACGTCTTGGATAAAGATAATGGTGTAGAACTCCCTACTGGTTTATGGATAGACAGGACTGGCTATGTTTACCTGTGTCAGGTAAGGACAAGGGACGAAGATAAGGGCAGAATCTCCATCTTTGACCCCTGCTTGAGGTGGGTAAGGGATATATTTTTTAAAGGGTTTGAGGGCGCGGATGAATTCAAGCCAAGGACCGTGGCCTTAGGCAAAGATAAAAAAATCTATGTAAGCGGAGATGGTTTTAAAGGGGTGGTTGTCCTGGATAAAAACGGGGCGTTTTCTCATATAATCTCGCCCCAGGATGTGTTATTGGGGATAAAGGACAAGGCGGACATCTGTGCGGTATATATTGATGGAAGCCATAGGATTTACCTTTTAAGTGAAGGATATGGTCGTGTTTATGTCTATGATAAAAATGAAAATTTCCTCTTCAGGTTTGGACAAAAGGGTGGAAGCTCGGGCAAGCTGAGTCGCCCCAAAGGATTGGGTGTAGATGAAGTAAGACACTGGATATATATAGTGGATTACCTGCGCCATACCATCACTGTTTATAAATATAAAAACGGTCAATACCTGTTTGAATTTGGTGGAAAAGGATGGGGACCGGGCTGGTTTCAATTTCCAACTTATATCTATATTGACCACGCACAAAGGACTTTGGTCGCAGACTTATTTAACCAACGGATACAGGTCTTAAAAATAACCGCTTTGAAAACCATCAAGACCAGCGAAGAAAAAACCCTCGTCCCTGGTTTTCTTCCGGTTAAGCGAGCTCCTGAAAAGGGTAAGAGGTGAGGGGAAGATGTTTAAATATGGCACGAATATTGCGGAACATATTTTAAGGTCTGGATATTTCATATAAGATACAGGCAGCAAGCACCGGGTAGGCTGCTTGCCATACAATTACTGCCATTGGTCTGAAGATTCTTTCATAGAGCAACCATTTTTTGAGTCAACTCCTCAATTTTTC
>PQXD01000014.1:0-38295 GCA_003194485.1 Deltaproteobacteria bacterium | reverse complement strand
CTATTGTAATTGACTCATGGGAGGTTGTGGGTATCGAAGGTTTGACCACTGCAGGGTTTTATGGGCCGCTTGGCAGTGGCAGCCATGAAACCCATAAAGATTTCGTGGCCAATCCCATAAATGCGGTCGTCGTTTTGCAGGATCCTTACAAAGAAAACAATCCCGATTCCAAGACCCTGGTTATCCTGACCAACAGCCCTGCAAGTAAACCGTTAAAGGTCTATGACGGGTATGATCCCCGCAGCGAAATTGAAAACTCCCTGTTTCGGGAAGCAAAGCAGGCGTGGTTCATCCAGAGGCCTCCACAAAATACCAAGGCTGCTTTTAGAGCCCATGCGTATCTAACCATCTTGACCATGGCCCTGACCACTGCCTATCAAGGCTGGATGGATCAACAGGATAAATTGGAACAGAACGGCCAAGATACCGGAATTCGTAAATTCCGGGAAAAGGTCAAGGAAGAAAACGGCAACAAGCTTATAATCTTTGACCAGGACCGCTACGCCATCTTTGATGCCTATGAGGTTTTCATTCTCTGCGGTCGTAATGTTCTTATGCCAACCGGAGTTCCTGAAAGGATCACCAAAGAAGATATATTACAAAAGTACAGTGTTCAGCTGGAATGATTTTATTCCTGAACTTTACTGCTCTTTCCTGAAATTCTCCCTCCACCTTTTTTGAGTACTGCTGTTGTCAGAGACAATCTGCCAGCCTCGTTGTTCGAATTTTATACCCCATAAATAATCTGCGCTGTTGCCGTCTCAATCCTGGCTATGGTGGTATTTTTACCCATAGCTTGAGAAAAGACGATCACAGCTTGCCTCTGAAGGCTCAAAAGAGCCTCCTGTGCTGCGTCACAAAATTCGCCTGCGCTTATATGAAATATCCAGTTTAAGGTAAAGTATCTTGACAATGTATACAGAAATCACTATATATTTTTTGAGGAGGTAAAGAAAGATGAAGAGCAAAAATCTCTTAGTTACTATCGTTTTTCTGGGTGTAATTCTTTTTTCTGTCAGTATGGCTATGGCAAGGGTAACAGGGCCGTGTAATAATTGTCATACCATGCATGCCAGCCAGACACCTTGGCCTGATGGTTCTGAAGTGGATGAGCCTGATTGGGGAAATCCATCTAATCTTCCTAAACCTGCTCTCCTTGTGGGTGACTGTGTGGGCTGTCACAGTGCTACTACTGGTGTCACAAAGACACTAGGTACCTCCACTGTTCCTGTTGTCTGGACTACAGGTGGACCAAGTTATACCACCACCGGTCTGGTTGCAGGTGTGGGTGAAGTCCTGGCAGGCGGTAATTTCTACTGGGCAGCACTCGGCTCAGGTGACGCAAAAGGTCACAATGTTCAAGATGAAGGCATAGGTACAACTGGTTTTACTGATCCACCTGGGTATAAGTATGATTATCCTTTGCCCGCACGCCCAGATTCCTGGGACATGGCCAAATTTAGCTGCGGTGGCACCTATGGCTGCCATGGTGACCCTTCAGTTGAAGGCTCGGCTGCTGGTATCTCTGGTGCACATCATGGTGACGATACCTGCCTGAAATTGGATACCTATAACGATGCTGAAGCCGGTTCTTCGGTGGCTAAAAGCTACCGTTTTCTTTTAGGCATCAAGGGCATTGAGGACCCAGATTGGGAAGAGAATGCCAGCCCCACAGGCGGTAGTAATCACAATGTCTATAAAGGTGAAGATAGGACAACTGATGCCAGGAGTGATACTTCTACCATCAGTTACCTCTGTGCTGAGTGTCATGGCGATTTCCATGGCGGTACAGGTGATTTAGGAATGGATAATCCCGATGCTAACATAGGGGCTCCCTGGTTAAGACATCCCACTGATTATGACATGGGGAATGTGAAAACAAAAGAATATGGAGGCTATGGCGCACCTGGGACAAGTGATCATACTTACAGTACCATCGCCCCTGTTGCCTGGGTTACGCTTAGTGCCAGTATGACTATTACTCCGGTTACTTTCAGCGATGATACCGTAGTTACCTGTATCTCCTGTCACCGTGCTCACGGAACACCAAATGACGACATCCTGAGGTGGGATTATTCGTTGATGGATGCTGGCTCTGATTTAGACCCAAGAAATAACGTAGGCGGCTGCTTCATCTGTCATACAACGAAGTAGTAGTAGTGCAGTTAGATAATAATTAATTAGGCTAGCTTTTGGGCATTTATTTAAGAATACGGATTTATTAGGGGAAATCCCTCTAATAAATCCGTATCTAATATTTGTTTAAGGAGGAGAAGATGGATAGGGGAAGAAAAGGAGGGCTATATATCTTTCTCAGGTTTTACATCTTCTTGTTGATATTCTCGTAATTTATCCAAAAATTGGGTTTTTGTTGCCAGAACCTGATAAAAGTTTAGTACTTAGTTAGCACCACAAATTTATACTAAGGCGTATATACACCACTTCTTCCTATAAAGTATGTCAACTCATTCAGGAAGGGGAAGAACAATGAAGAAATACGTGGTCTTTAGCATTTTCTTGGGCCTGGTCTTTATGCCCTATTCGGCCTTTGCTCATGTTTCAGGACTTTGCGCAAACTGTCATACCATGCATGCCAGCCAGACACCTTGGCCTGATGGTTCTGAGCCTGGGGAGCCTGCTTGGGGAGATCCATCTAAACTCCCTAAAAAACGTCTCTTAGCTAAAGCAGGCTCCAGCGCCTGTGTGGGCTGCCATTCTTCTGCTACTTCTTCTACCTGGTATGATTTAGATGGCTGTAAGGTTCCAGTGGTGCTTTACACAGGTGGTGAACCTAGCTCATACCTGGCTGATGGAAACTTCTGGTGGGTAAGCCCAGACGGGGATGCCGATGATACAAAGGGGCACAATGTATTTTTACATGAGGGAGACCAATATTTTGGCCCAGATGGTACTAATAACGCTCCCGGGAATACTATTTTAAGCTGTGGTGGTGTAGAGAATTCTTGCCATCAAAATTTAAGTGAACCTTTTACTGGCCCTGATATGGGCTACAATCTTCCAGGCAAATATGGCTGTGAGGGCTGCCATCTAAATGTAAGACATCATGCCAACGACCATCCAAATGGTCAAGGGGGGCTCGTAACAACCATAGACCAGGGCTGGTATCGTTTTCTCTCAGGACATTGGGAATATGGAGTTAAAGGCTATGAACACGGTCTTTGGGAGGCAGGTCAGCCAAGTCTTGCTCAAGGTCAGGCTAACAATCACAATGAGTATCTGGGCTCCGCAAGCGGGGGACTTTTAAATGCAACCCCCACAACGACCGCTTTTTATGGGGGTTGCCATCTAAAATTTCATACACAAAAAAGTGGTGTTTCCTGGATCCGTCATCCTTCTGACGCCGTTATTCCAGATACAGCAGGTTCGGAATATGCAGATACAGGAGGCTCAAGCCACCTATATGACCCGCTTTCTCCGGTAGCCAGTCCAACCGTAGACGGGACACCTGACGGAACCGTTACCCCCGGCACGGACTTTGTTATGTGCCTTTCCTGTCACAGGCCTCATGGTTCACCCTATCCTGATTTGCTCAGGTGAGATTATGTAGCACAACAGGCAGGTGGCGGAGGAGATGATAAAGGCTGCTTCTACTGCCATACCCAGAAGAATTAATTAAGTTAATCAGGGCCAGGTCTTGATAAAGGCCTGATTCCCCAATAAGCGGGGAATCAAATCCTTAAAGGACGGGAAAGAAGGGGACGTCCATGTTATAATGCCTTGCAATATCATCCTTGTCATGGCCCTGGAAGAGCAATCCGCGATCTCTGCGCCTTGAGCAAAGCGGGCGGTGGATACGCTTTTCAAAAGATGAGCTGAACTATTACTCCAAAAGGAGCAGAAACACGGGTGCCGGAATCCCGACAATCTGGTTATCGCGGAAGAACATATCTTTGGTAACCAGAATGCCCCTGCCGAAAGCTCTCTTCATGGCAGAATAATCAATGGGGGTAATAATACCCTGGAATTTGACTTCCACCGGAATAAAGCTGTCCTCGTGGAGGATCACGAAATCAACTTCTTTGCCTCTGGTAGATTTCCAGTAGAAAATTTTTTCGATGTTGCCAAGACCCTCAAAAATCCGCTTTTCAAATTTCCTGATCAGATGGATAGCCATTACAGCTTCCACGGCTTTGCCGAGGTCCTGGAGCATAGGAACGCCTGCCTCGCGACCGGCGAGGTTTAGGATCAAAGGGTCGGAGAAATAAAATTTCTTGCCCTTATTGGGATTGGCCAATTTCTTGTTCTTTTCCAGAAAATAAAGTATGGCCATCAGAAAGGAGTCGGATAGGAGCTCACTGTATTCCCGGACAGTTCTGTAGGACGGGGTATCAATCGGCCTGGCCAGGCTCTGCCAACTGGCAGGGGTTCCTGAGATCGACAGGATTCTGATCATAACTTGCCGGAGGAGGATTCGGCTTTTTTTTATCTTTTCAAAATCGGATCGAATTACGGTCAAGTAGATTTCGAGTATATCCTCAGAAAGTGATCCTGCCCTCAAAAACTGCTCTACAGCCAAAGGGAACCCGCCTACCTTGAGAAAATCGGTTAAAAGAGAGGACAATCTTGGGAGAAAAACATTGGTCTGTGACTTAAGTTTCTTAATCTCATCAAGATCTCCCAGGAGTTTGCTGAAGGATGGCTTGGTCATGGAGAGGGATAAATCAGAGCATTTTTCAACAAATTCGGCAAAGTTCATGGGCAACAGGACCTTGTCTGGGAAGGGAATTCTCCCACGACGGCCTGGAAGTCTTTCTGCTCCCCGTTTAATATCTACCGCGGAGGAACCCGTGAATAAGAAGGTTGTGGCTTGGCCCCATCCAAGGTCAATGGCCTGTTTAACAGCATACTGCCATTCAGGGACCAGGGAAATCTCATCCAGGAAAACGTACCGCCTCTTGAACTTGAGTGGCTGGGAAAATTCATGGTATTGCCTGAGAAGCTCGAATACTTCGTCGGTGCCGGGAATCAGATCGCAGGAATAATAAAAAATGGCTCTTGGAGGCACGCCTGATTTTATAAGATTGTGAATGATGAGTTTTGTCAGGGTCGTTTTTCCTACCTGACGAGGGCCACGAAGGGTATAGACAGCGTCTTGATTGAAATCAAATTCATTCAGGATGTTCGGCCGCCACTGAATCAAGGATTGCTGATAGGCAGAAAGATATCGATCTGATTCGATGCTTTCAGGATTTTCCCACCAGGGATTAAATAACAGAAGGTCGGGCATGGTTTCTTCTTTTTGCGGACATTAATTCCAACGGTAATCAATTTGGTACCATTTTTAATTACCAGGCTACTCAAAATAGCACTCTATTAATACGTTGCCAAGCTTAATATCGTTCACAAATGGCAAAGATTGCTCAGGAGATGGAACGAATTAAAAAGGATAACAGAGATCGTCAAATAGTTGAGTCGTTGAGTCGTTGAGTCGAAAAATAAGCATGTTAAATCAGTATATTAGATTTTCAACTACATCAAGTGTCCAATTTTTGTGCAAACGATATAAATTCATACAATAATAACCACTTAACTAATCAACTACTCAACTACTTAACGAGGTCTGGATAAGGCGATAACGGCAGATATTGTTTTAAGGCTAAGAAAAGTAGAGAACAAAGTAGCAAATTTATAATAATGGGTAGCCGGAATGAATAATCATCGGCACAAAGAGCTGCCCAATTTGCGGCCTCAATGGTCATGAATTGTCACCGGACTGAAAGAAAGAGGTGACAGGTGAGTCAGCTCTATGGGACCCGGAAAGAGTGAAAAAAAACGGCATGCTCCAGGGCCTTATCTCTAACCGTTCACGGGTTCAATGGTTCAGGGTTCACCGTTCAGGGTTACTTTTTTCGCTAACCTTCTCCCAGGACCGACTCAATCCTTATTAGTTTGGTTATGCGGTCTGTCTGCGCAATGCGACGGACAGAGGCTGTTGACCCTTTAGTGCACTTACCTTCAATATCGAAAAGCCCAATATGTTCCCATCTTCGTCGACCTTTTCCATAACAGCGTCGATCTCTGTTTCACGAAAGAATCCCTTCTTTCGATCAAAGATCACTTCTAAATAATCGCCTTCCTGATCATACCATACCCTTATTTCTTCTCCCATAAGACATCTCCTTTCTTGACGCTATCGGTGAAATATACCGTGATAATAAACGAATCAGCAGCGGATGACTTGACAACAACACAAAGGTGCTTTCTGGTTACTGGTGTAGTTTCAAAGAATCTATAGTGAAGTTCAACCTCATCATCAGTTCTTGATCTGATAATTCAGTCTGGCGCAAGCAGCGTCAAGGCTATACGGTCAATTTGATTTTCCATCTCAGGGTGTTCGGATTCCAAATGTTCTTTCCGTTCGTCTGATAATCGAATTCGTCGTCCGTTGCTATCACAAAATATATGCATACTTATGTCACTTTCCACGAATAATGCACGAGTTGCCAGGCCCCCGCCATCGCGAGCTCAGGCGAGGCGGGCGTGCCTAAATATCTTCAAAACGTTCAATTTTCATCGCTCTCTAACCCCTGGCCCAGACCTGGTTTAGCAGTCCTTTTCATAGAATCCTTGGATGTAGTGCCTAGAAGAACCGTGTTGAATCGCACGTTACGTCGCACCAGGGCAGGCCTGAACTGTGAACCTTGGAACCGTGAACCAGAGCAATTATTTTAATATATTTAAAACAACGGCTTTCCCGTCATCTCCGCAGGTTGCTCAACTCCCAGTATCTTAAGCAAAGTAGGTGCAAGGTCACAAAGCCTGCCGTCCTTTCTCAGCTCAACATCACTGGCCCCACAGATGATTACAGGGACCGGGTTGGTTGTATGGGCGGTCATGGGTGAGCCGTCATCCAACAACATGCATTCGCCGTTTCCGTGGTCGGCAGTTATGATAACCGCACCCCCCTTTGCAAGAACGGCATCAGCAACAGCGCCTGCACACTCATCCACAACTTCCCCTGCCCTGACGACCGCATCAAAGACACCGGTATGGCCTACCATATCGCAGTTGGCGAAATTGCAGATAATCACGTCATACTTGTCTGCGGCAATGGCCTCCAGGAGCTTATCTCTTACCTCATAAGCGCTCATTTCCGGTTGCAGATCATAGGTCGCTACCTTTGGAGAGTGTACTAGTATCCTGTCCTCTCCTTCAAAAGGGGTCTCGTTCGAATCGTTAAAAAAGAAGGTCACATGTGCGTATTTCTCGGTCTCTGCACATCTCAGTTGCCTGAGCCCGTGGTCGCTTAGGACCTCTCCCAGGATATTCTTATGCCTCACCGGAGGAAATGCTATCTCAAACTCACCGTCATCATAGTAATCCGTAAAGCCTACATATTTTATATCGAGTTTACGTCTCTCAAATCCCTCGAAATCCGTATCAGTAAAGGCATGCGTGATCTCTCTTGCCCGGTCGAGCCTGAAGTTGAAGTTGATCACTGCATCGCCGTCTCTGATCCCCGGAAACCCGTTGATTATTCTCGGCCTGATGAACTCGTCCGTCTCTCCGGCAGCATAGGCGCTCGCAACGGCCTCTTTCCAGTCCCTGCAGACAATGCCTTCCGGTTTGGTGAGGCCGTCGTATGCTATCTTTATCCTGTCCCAGTTCGTATCGCGGTCCATGGCATAGTATCTTCCGATAATCGTACCGATCTTTCCCCTGCCCGCTTTTTTTATCCCTTGCTCCAGGTCTTTGATATATTCCGCTGCGGACCTGGGCGGGGTATCGCGCCCGTCCGAAAAGACATGGACATAGACATTATGGAAATCCATCCTGCGGCAGAGCATAAGCAGTGCGTTGCAGTGACGTGTGACGGCATGTACACCCTGATCCTGTATGAGTCCCATGAGATGAAGGTTTGATCCGTTTTTTCTGCAATGATCAACAGCGCCCCTGAGGACCTCGTTTTCATAGAAGCTCCCATCCTCGATTGCGCTGTCGATACGCACGATCATCTGTTTTATTATCCTGCCTGCGCCGATGTTGAGATGGCCTACTTCGGAATTGCCCTGATAGCCCTCTGGCAGTCCCACATCAAGGCCGTGTGCCCTTAAAGTCGCATTGGGGAACCGGGATAGATATCTATCAAGATTGGGCGTACGGGCCTTTGCCAGGGCATTTCTCTCATCAGCCGGTGCAATGCCCCAGCCGTCCATTATTATGAGGCAGACAGGTCTCTTTTCAGTCATGATATTCTATTGTACAACATCCGCCTTGAACCGGCCGCTTTTTTTCGGGTTTCAAAGCTAACCTATTGCATAGTTCCAAAAAAGTGCAGTTTGGCCCGCGATTGAAACCCCGCAAAAGGCGACCCGCTTCTGCGGCTGGTGTCCTGCATTATGGGTAATCCGATACCCTCGTTATTTTTGCAAGGCCTTTTCCTGATTCGATACCCAATATTTTTGCACAGGACGACCCTGGTGATCATGTATGTATTCTATGCTCAGAAACGCACCGGACGCACAAAGGCGTCCTTGCCGGCATATCTGGCAGTACTGCCCAGATCCTCTTCGATCCGCATCAACTGGTTGTACTTCTCGACCCGCTCGCCCCGGGAAGGAGCACCGGTCTTCAGGTGACCGGTATCCAGGCCGACGGTCATATCGGCGATAAAGCTGTCCACGGTCTCGCCGCTGCGGTGCGAGACACACGCTCCCCAACCAGCCTGCTGACACATCCTCACCGCCTCGATGGTCTCGGTCAGGGTGCCGATCTGATTGAGCTTGATAAGGGCGGAGTTGGCGGAGTTTTCCCGGATACCCCTCGCTATATATTCCACGTTGGTAACAAAGAGGTCGTCTCCCACCAGCTCGATCACCCCGCCGAGACGCTGGTTAAGTATTCGCCAGCCGTCCCAGTCGCTCTCGGCCAGACCGTCTTCCAGCAGGCATATCGGATAGGCGTTGACAAGCCTTTCATAGTAGTCCACCATCTCCAGCGAAGAGCAGGTACGCTTCTCGGTACGCAGGTTGTAACGGCCCTCCTCGAAGAACTCGCTGGAGGCAGGATCCATGGCAATACCCACGTCAGCACCGGGCCTGAGACCCGCCTTCTCGATGCCCTTGACTATGAGCTCCAGGGGCTCCTCGTTGGAAGACATATCAGGCGCGAAGCCGCCCTCGTCTCCAATACCCACATGATGGCCTGCATCCATGAGCACGGAGCGTAATGCGTGGTATATCTCGCTGGCCCACCTGAGTGCCTCCCGGAAACTTCCGGCGCCATAAGGGCACACCATAAATTCTTGGAAATCAGGACCCTGCCAGCGGGCATGAACTCCTCCGTTCATGATATTGAGCATGGGTACGGGGAGGCGGACGGGTCCTGCTCCGCCGAGATACCGGTAAAGGGGCATATCCGCTGCAACGGCCGCCGCCCTGGACACGGCCAGGGACACGCCCAGGATGGCGTTGGCCCCGAGCCTGGCCTTATTGGGGGTGCCGTCAAGATCGATCATCACCTTATCGATCATTACCTGCCGGGAGGCATCCATGCCTCTCAGCGCTTCATTGATAGGGCCGTTGACGTTGTCCACCGCCTTGATGACGCCTTTGCCCTGAAAGCGTTTTGTGTCTCCGTCACGCATTTCCAATGCCTCACGGGAACCGGTGGAGGCCCCTGAGGGTACTCCTGCCCTGGAAAGGACCCCGCATGCCAGGCTTACCTCAACTTCCACAGTAGGATTGCCGCGGCTGTCCAGGATCTCGCGGGCCATTACCTTTGCTATTTGTGTGCTTCCTGCGCTAGTCATTTATATTTACCTCTCTATAAGTAAATATTCGGTATGCGCGTAACCGTTTACAGTCAGGGGATATTTCTTTTCACTTCCACCATTCAGCCCCTTGTTTTCTTAAGGCTTTTGACATGGGGGATGTCCTGCCCCCTCCGCATTCGCCTTACGCTGCGCTCACGGCGATGCGGTTTTCCCCATAGCAAAAGCCAAGAAAGACTACGGGGACTTCCGTTAAACTGTTCAAAGAAATATCCCCTGTTAGTGAACGGTTGCCATCCGTGCCCTGCCGCAGAAGCGGTTTACCTTTTGCAGGGTTTCGATCGCGGGCCAAATTGCACTGCCTTTGCAAAATGCAATGAGTATGCTTTGAAACCCGGAAAAAGGTAACCGCTTCAAGGCAGGATATAACGGGTTCACCGGATATTTACCTCTATAATTATTTAAGTTGTCAGGTTCAAGGTTGGTCGCCTTATTACATGCAAGTTATCAGGCCCCGATAATCAGTCCAACCCTGAACCCTGAACCTCACTATGGTTCTCAATCGCCTCTTTTGTCTCCCGTGCGATCTTCAGCTCCTCATTTGTCGGGATAACCAGTACCTTGACCTCGCTGTCCGGGGTACTGATCTCCCGGATACTGCCGCCAGGGGCGGCGTTCCTGCTGGTATCGATTTCAATGCCGAGCCTGCCCAGGCCCTGACACGATTTTTCCCTGACGAGTGGCGCGTTTTCTCCCACTCCTGCCGTAAAGATGATGGCATCAACCGTTTCAAGGGCCGCAAAATAGGCACCGATGTACTTCTTTATCCGGTAGGTGTAAATATCAAGCGCCACTGCGGCCCGCTTATCGCCCTTCTCCATATTCTCAATGACTTCCCGCATATCATTGGTGCCGCACAGCCCCTTGAGCCCGCTCTCCTTGTTGAGCAAACTGTCTATTTCCTGCAATGACATGCCCAGGTGGTCAGCCATAAAAAAAGGCACGGCAGGGTCGATGTCTCCTGATCGCGTTCCCATCACCAGTCCGGCCAGAGGAGTCATGCCCATGGTGGTATCAATGGATTTACCGTTTTTTACGGCTGCCATGCTGGCCCCATTACCTATATGAATGGTAATGAGATTAAGCCCTGCAAGCGGCCGGCCCAGATACTCCGCCGCCTGCCCGGAGACGTAGGCGTGGGAGGTGCCGTGGAAACCGTAACGCCTTATCCTGTGCCGCTCATACATCTCAAGGGGAATAGCATAGAGAAAGGCGCGGCCGGGGATGGTCTGGTGAAAGGCCGTATCAAATACCGCGACCTGTGGTGCATTCGGAAAGATCGATCCGGCGACCTCGATCCCCATCAGGTTGGAAGGATTATGCAACGGGGCCAGGGGGATGTTCTCCTTAATGGCAGCGATCACGTCTTCATCAATAATCGTTGTTGAGTTGAATGTTTCCCCGCCGTGGACTACGCGGTGACCCACAGCCGAAATCTCGTCCTTATCCGCGATGACCCCGCGTTCCGGATCAACCAGCAGATCCACGATACGGCTCAGCCCCTCATGGTGGTCAACGATCACGCCCTCTTCTACATCTTTTTCAGATACACCATTGGTCAGGATTCTCTTGTAAGTGAGAATGCCGTTTTCTTCACCGATTTTTTCAGCCAGTCCTCCTGCCAGTATCTTGTGGTGGTCCAGGTCGAATAATTCATACTTGATGGATGAGCTCCCTGTATTGATGACAAGTATTTTCATGACGACCTTTTCTCTGATTGTGCCTGAATTGCCGTAATTGCAACCATACTCACTATATCCTGGACTGTGCATCCACGGCTCAGATCATTCACTGGATGCCTCAGACCCTGAAGCACCGGGCCTATAGCCACCGCTCCGGCCGACCTCTGAACCGCCTTGTATGTGTTATTACCCGTATTCAGATCAGGAAAAATAAACGTCGTGGCCTTTCCTGCAACCTCGCTCTCAGACAACTTGGTTTTGGCCACGGAAGAATCAACGGCCGTATCATACTGGATCGGCCCTTCGATTTTCAGGCCCGGGAAGGATTTCCGCGCCTTCTCCTTTGCAATCCTGGTTGCCTCGCGGACCTTGTCAACGTCCACTCCCTTTCCTGACTCCCCTGTAGAATAGGAAAGCATGGCTACAACCGGTTCGATACCGAAGGTCTTCGCAGTCTGTGCGGAACTGATCGCAATTTCAGCCAGTTGGCGGGCATTCGGATCGGGATTCACCGCACAGTCCCCGTAGACAAGCACCCTGTCTTCCATGCACATAAAAAATACGCTCGAAACAATGGAAAAACCCGGCTTTGTCCTGATGATTTGAAGTGCGGGACGAATCGTTTCTGCAGTACTGTGGACCGCGCCGGAGACCATTCCATCGGCATGTCCCTTATAGACCATCATGGTTGCGAAATAGTTTACATCCTTCATAATATCACGAGCGTATTCCTCCGTAATCCCTTTGTGCTTTCTTAAATCAAAGTAAGTCCGTACATACTGGTCAAGGAGTTCTGACTTCAGGGGATCGATGATATCCACAAGGTCCATTCGCAGCCCCAGTTGCCCGATTTTCCCACGGATCAGCTCTTCATTGCCAAGGAGGGTAATATCCGCCACCTCCCGGCGAAGGAGTATTTCAACAGCCCTTAATATCCTTTCCTCCCCGCCTTCGGGTAAGACTATATGTTGCTTGTCTGCCCTGGCCCTCTGCAATAGTTCATACTCGAACATCTTCGGCGTGACAATGCTGGTCCGGGTTGTAATGAGCTTTTCCTCCAATTGCTCAATATCCACGCTTTTTTCAAAGACCGCCAGGGCCAGCGTTATCTTCCGCTCATCATCCGGTGAGATTACGGCATGGATTCTGCTGACGTTTGTTGCAGTGGGGAAGGTGTTCTCTTTGACGCTGAGAATGGGCACCATCCTTGGGAATCCTTTGATGAGTTCCCATATAGGCTTTTCGGGCTTCAGGCCGCCGGTCAACACGATCCCTGAGATCTTCTGCTCGGATGCGGACGAGACAACGGCCAGGCAGGCAACGATCACGTCCGCCCTGTCTCCGGGGGTAATAATCAGCGAACCATATTCTATTCTGGTCAGGAAGTTGTGCAGTTGCATCGCCGCTACCGTGAAGTTGTGCACGTGTCGGTTCAACTGTTCTTCCCCGTATAACACCTCAGCACCCAAAAGCTTTGCGACCTCGCCCACCGTGGGTTTCCCGAGAGACGGTTCATCCGGTATGGCGTAAAGCAACTGTTCTCTGGTCAAATCCTTATCTTTCAGAAGCCTGATGATCGCCTCTCCATCCTTTGGGTCTGTGCGGTTGATGATTGTGGCAATTGTGTGGCATTTTTTTCTGCTCAGAGACTCAAGGGCCACTTCGACAGACCGGACCGTGTCATCCGTGCTCTTTTGGTATGCATTGGTCACCAATAATACAGGGCATGACAGGTTTTTGCTGATCTCCGCATTTATATCAAACTCAAAAGCGGCCGAGGAACTCACAAAGTCGGTGCCTTCACACAACATAAAATTGCAACTATTACTCAATTGGTTATATTTAAATATTATCCCTTCGATCATCTCCGTTTGCCTGCCTGATGAAACCAGATTGCCGGCCTCTGTTCCTGTAAATCCGTACATTTGATCATAAGGGATCTTAAGGTTGAAGTGCGAGGAGACCAGCACGATGTCATGATCCGGATCATTGAGCCCTGGATCGACGTTTATAATCGGGCGGAAAAAGCCCACCCTGTCGATCTTCCTGAGCAGCATCTCCATCACTCCCAGAATAACGGCTGATTTTCCGCTCCTTGCTTCAGTAGCCGTGATATAAAGGTTGTTTGACATAATAATAACCTCCTTCCCGGAGCCGAGTTTTGCGAGAGGCCTATTGGATGGGTTTCTGGGAAGGAAACCGCAAAATCCTTTTAAGAGGTGCAATCCGGTAGTAAAAAATTCCGAAAGGCAAGAGCAAGAGGTGAAAGAGATCGCTGATTATGCCATATCAGGTAAAACTTCCGGCTAAGCTGGACTCCTTCCAGGACAGGGGCGTGTAACAGACCGTGCTCCAGATCGTCTCTCACGGCAAGCCGGGAAACGATGGAGCATCCAAGCCCTGCCCTGACGGCCTGGCGGATTGCCTCTGTACTCCCCATCTCTGCCACAATTTGAAGGTCGCTGAGCTGCAAATTACCTGCGGCCTGCAGGGCACGCTCCGTGGCCAAACGTGTACCCGATCCCTTTTCTCTCAAAACAAAGGGTTCGGACGCAAGATCGTCTATAGACGCCTTCCCGCAATCAGCAAGGCGGTGCCCCTGAGGTACGATCAGGACCATCTCATCGTGAAAGCACGGTTCAAAGCTGAGGCCTTTCTCGCGGACAACCGCCCCTACCATCCCCATTTCCAGCTCACCACTGGCAACAGCAGCAGCGATTGCTGCCGTATCCGATATGCGCAACATCACCCTTATGTTGGGACGCCCGGCCTTGAATCGACCGATCAGACCCGGAAGGATATACTGCCCGGGGATATTACTGCCTCCAAGGTCCAGGCTGCCCTTTTCCTGGCCTAAAAACTTGGCAATTTCCCGTTCGGCCTGGAGATTAAGTCTCAATATCTGGCGTACAAAAGGATAAAGTAGTTCTCCGGCCTTGGTGGGCGTCACCTCTCTTCCGCTCCGATCGAACAAACGAACGCCCAGGTTTTCTTCTAAGACCTGGATGTGACCGCTGACTGTCGGCTGTGTGAGGTGCACTTCGTGTGCCGCCCGGCTGAAACTGCGGTTTTCCCACACAGCCAAAAAGACCTGGAGCTGGCGTATTTCCATCATACTTTTCCTCCCGGCAAGAGCGCAGGTTCACCCAGCATCTTCGCCAAGGCAGTTATGCGGGCGGCATGCTCAAGGCATTCCATGAGCTCAAAGGCCCTCCAGAGAGTCGGCCCCCTGGTAATGGCCCCGTGATGGGCAAGTATCTGGACAGGCCCTTTACAGAGTGCATCCACAACTGCATGGGCCAACGCATCAGTGCCGGGCCTTTCAAAGGGCACTACGGCAACTTCTCCAAGAAACATCCTCCCCTCAATCAGCAAATGGGGCAGCAATTGATTTCCTGACAGGTTGAGCGCCAGGGTCCATGGAGGGTGGGTATGCACTACCGCCCTGGCATCCGGATCCTGCCGATAGATTGCCATATGCATGACAATCTCCGAAGAGGGACGTCCCGGCCCGTTGAGGACATGCCCTTCAGAATCCACGACAATCAGGTCCGCTTCATTCAAAAAGCCCTTGTGCATCCCGCTGGGGGTTATGAGTATATCTCCTCCGGAAAGCCGGACACTTACATTTCCATCTGCAGCGGCGATCAAGCCCTTGTTATACAGTTGCCTGCATACCCTTATGACCTGAAGCCGGAGTCCGCTGTCTTCTTGTGCCGTCAATTGCTGAACTCCTGTTTCCTGGTGACCTCTTTCTTTATTCTGTCCAGGGTGGATGCCAGGGCCGTAATAACATGTTCCCTGGTACTTCCGGCAATTCCAAGAAGCATAATATCTTCTCCCACGCCCAGTCTTCCTTCTTGTATTTCAGCCTCAGCCGCTGTGATGCCGGTGAGCTTTCGCGCATCGGTCAGTACCCGGGACAACTTCCCCCGGTCCACTTTGACCTCAATGGATTTAACAGGTCTTCCGTCCCTGCTGGAATTCCGCACAATCCCATTGTGGATCAAAATCATGCCCGTATCGCTGCCAGCTTTTTCCCTGAGCCTGGCCGCGAATTCAATCAGATCCATATAAGCCATACCGCCGGTTGCAAGATAGACAAAGAACAATTAATATTAAAGATCTTGTATTTTGCAGTAAAATTGGAAACTGGAAATTGGGAAAACACAAAGATGTAGATACGTTACCTAATTTCAAATTTCGAATTTCCAGTTTAAACATCGGAGGACTAATAACATGCCTATTCATGAATTCAGATGCCTGGATTGTGACTATATCTTTGAACTCCTTATTATGAGCAAAAATGAGATGGACTCCGTTATATGCCCCAAATGCGAGAGTTCCAATGTCGGCAAGCTCATGAGTGTTGCCAATATTGCTGTAGACAAACGCCCGAGCAGGTCTTCCCGGTCTCAACCTCCTGTGCAGCAACATACGTGCGATTCCGGCTCATGCGCCACAATCGACCTGCCGGGATATGAAAGGTAAGACAGGGCCTTTCGCCCGGCCTGTTCTCCACCCAACACAACATCAGACTGCCGCGGCCCTTCTGCGCTCTTTCTCTTCATAGAATACCTTTCCCGTACCGGCAGGTATGAGGCGCCCCATGATCACGTTTTCTTTCAGCCCTCTCAGGTAATCCACCTTCCCGGCTATGGAGGCCTCGGTCAGGACCTTGGTGGTCTCCTGGAAAGACGCTGCTGAAATAAAGCTGTCTGTGCTGAGAGATGCCCTGGTAATGCCAAGAAGCATGGGTTCGGCAGAAGCAGGCTCGCCTCCTTCTTCTGCCAGTATCCGTTCGTTTTCTTCCTCAAAGCGGCTGCGTTCTACCTGCTCTCCAAGCATGAACGTACTGTCTCCCACACCGGTGATCTTTACCTTGCGAAGCATCTGCCGCACTATCACTTCGATGTGTTTGTCATTAATCTTGACCCCCTGGAGCCTGTATACTTCTTGAATCTCGCCCACCATGTATCTGGCAAGGTCCTTTATGCCTTTCACCCTGAGATAGTCATGGGGATCGATAACCCCGTCCATCAACGACTCACCGGCCCTGACATAATCTCCTTCATGGACTTTTATATATTTGCCCCTGGGTATCAGGTACTCCTTTGGTTCACCATACTCCGGAGTCACAATAACCCGCCTCTTGTTCTTGACATCCTTGCCGAAAGACACCACCCCGTCGATTTCTGTAATGACTGCATACTCTTTGGGCTTCCTTACCTCAAAGAGTTCGGCGATCCTTGGAAGACCCCCTGTAATATCCTTGGTCTTGGTGGTCTCTCTGGGGATTCTCGCCAGGGGCTCTCCGGCCTCCACCTTATCTCCCTCATTGACAATGATGATGGCACCTACCGGGAGTTGGTAGCGGGCCTCGCCCTTGCCGTCGCCCAGCTTCAAAGTGCGTCCCCGCTCGTCCTTTATGGAAATCCTGGGCCGGTAATCTGCTGCACAGTACTGTATCACCACCCTGCTTGCCTTTCCGGTGACCGGATCCACCTTCTCCTGCATGGTGACCCCCTCGATGAGGTCACCGAATTTCACCACCCCGGGCACCTCTGTAAGAATCGGTACGGTGAATGGATCCCACTGGGCAAGCTTCTCGCCTGCATCTATCTCCTGACCTTCCTCCACTACCAGTTCGGCACCGTATATTACAGGGAAGCGCTCCCTCTCGCGTCCGTCCGGGGCCACAATCACTATCTCTCCATTCCGGTTCAGCACTACATGCCGGCCGGACGGATTCCGCACGGTATTTAACCTCTCAAAATGCACCACACCGGACCCTCTTGAGCAAATTTCAGCCTGTTCCACCTTGCCGCTCGCAGTACCGCCAATATGAAAGGTCCGCATGGTAAGTTGTGTTCCCGGTTCCCCTATGGACTCCGCGGCTATGATGCCAATTGCCTCACCCATAGCCACAATACCGCCACGGGCCAGATCCCTTCCGTAGCACCTGGCACAGACCCCGTAAGGAGACCTGCAGGTGAGCACCGATCGAATCTCCACGCTGGAAATACCCGCATCCTCAATCTTGCGCACCCCTTCCTCGTCAATCTCCTCATTGGCCTTGACAAGGACCTCTCCTGTCACGGGATCAACTATGTCCATCAAGGCTACACGCCCAAGAATACGCTCGCCAAGACGCTGGATAATCTCACCGCCTTCCAGCAGGTGCCCGATCTCTATGCCGTCAATGGTCCCGCAGTCCTCCTCTGTTATGGTGGCGTCCTGGGCAACATCAACAAGGCGCCTGGTGAGATAGCCGGAATTAGCGGTCTTGAGCGCGGTGTCCGCCAAACCCTTCCGTGCCCCGTGAGTGGATACGAAATATTCCAGCACGCTCAAGCCCTCACGGAAGTTTGCCTGAATGGGGGTCTCTATGATCTCTCCTGACGGTTTAGCCATCAGACCGCGCATTCCTGCAAGCTGCCTGATCTGATCCTTACTGCCCCTGGCACCGGAATCGGCCATGATGAAAATAGGATTGAAACTGGGAGACGGCACCGCCTTTCCTTCAGGCCCGCGGTGATACTCTACGGAAATACCGTCCATCATCTCCTTTGCCACTTCATCGGTCGCCCTGGTCCAGATATCAACCACCTTGTTGTATTTTTCTCCATCAGTTATCAGGCCCTCAGAATACTGGTGCTGGACATCTAATACCTCTTTCTGGGCCTTTTCAAGAATTTCCTCCTTTTGCACCGGGACCATCACATGGTTGATGCCGATGGAAATCCCGGCCAGGGTGGCAAAGCGATATCCCATGTCCTTGAGGTGATCCGCAAGAATCACTGTCTTTTTGGCCCCTGCTGCACGGTAACTCTCGTCGATAAGTCTGCCGAGATCCTTCTTGCGCATGGTTTTATTGATAACAGAAAAGGGCACCTCATCAGGCAGAATATCAGAGAGGATTACCCGGCCCACAGTGGTCTCTGTCAGCTCGCCTCGAATCCTGGCCTTAATCCTTGCCTGCAGATGGACCACACCGGCCTCCCATGCAAGCAACACCTCTTCCCTGGAACCAAATACCTTGCCTTCACCCTTTGCATTTAACCTCTCCCTGGTCATGTAATATATGCCGAGGACTATGTCCTGAGTGGCCATGATGATAGGCTCTCCGTGGGCAGGAGAAAGCACATTGTTGGTTGACATCATGAGCACCCTTGCTTCTGTCTGGGCCTCCACTGACAGGGGTACATGAACTGCCATCTGGTCCCCATCGAAATCGGCATTGTATGCGACGCACACCAACGGATGGAGCTGAATGGCCTTACCTTCAATAAGTACGGGCTCAAAGGCCTGAATGCCCAAACGGTGCAAAGTGGGAGCACGATTCAGCAGAACAGGATACTCTCTCACAACCTCATCAAGGGCATCCCATACCTCAGGGGCCTCCTTTTCCACCATCTTCTTTGCGCTCTTGATGGTGGCAACAAGCCCTTTCTCTTCAAGTTTATTGTAAATAAAGGGCTTAAAGAGCTCTATCGCCATCCGCTTCGGCAGGCCGCACTGGTGGAGCCTGAGTTCCGGGCCTACTACAATGACCGAACGTCCTGAGTAATCGACTCTCTTTCCAAGGAGGTTCTGACGAAAACGTCCCTGCTTGCCCTTGAGCATATCCGACAATGACTTCAGGGGACGCTTGTTCGGTCCTGTAACTACCCGGCCCCTCCGGCCGTTGTCAAAGAGGACATCCACTGCCTCCTGGAGCATCCTTTTTTCATTCCTGATAATGATGTCCGGGGCATCCAGCTCCTTGAGCTTCTTTAGTCGATTATTCCGATTGATGACCCTGCGATAGAGGTCATTGAGATCCGATGTGGCAAAACGCCCTCCATCCAGGGGGACAAGGGGCCTTAAATCAGGAGGAAGAACGGGTATAACGCTCAAAATCATCCATTCAGGCCGGTTACCTGAATCCCGAAAGGCCTCGACGACCCGCAACCGCTTACCGAGCTTCTTCCTTTTGGCCTCTGAACGGGTCTTGATCATCTCTGCCCGGAGTTCCGCGGACAGGGCATCCAGATCGAGACGGCTTAACAGCAGATGGATTGCCTCCGCCCCTATATCTACCTCAAACTTGTCACCGAATTGTTCCTTATTCTTGTAATAGGCCTCATCGGACATAAGGGTGCCTACAGGGATCTCAGGCATCTCCGATGCGATCACTATGTGTGACTCGAAATACAGGACCCTTTCAAGCTCTCTCAGGCTCAAATCCAGAAGTACGCCGATTTTGCTGGGAAGGCTCTTTAAGAACCATATATGAGCTACCGGAGCCGCCAAGGAAATGTGTGCCATCCGCTCCCGCCGGACTTTTGACTGGATGACCTCAACTCCGCATTTTTCGCAGATGATGCCACGGTGCTTCATGCGCTTGTACTTTCCGCACAGGCACTCATAATCCTTTACAGGGCCAAAAATCTTGGCACAAAAAAGGCCTTCCCGTTCCGGCTTAAAGGTCCGGTAATTGATGGTCTCAGGTTGCCTTACCTCTCCATGTGACCTTCCGAGAATCTTCTCGGGAGAGGCCAGAGAAATCCTGACGGACCTGAAACTTAAAGGATCTTTTGGCTTTGTAAAAAGAGAAAGAAGATCTTCCATTCATTAAACCCCTGTTACTCCATCAACTCTATATCCATACACAAGCCCTGGAGCTCTTTCACCAATACGTTAAAGGATTCCGGAAGACCTGCCTCAAGGAAATTGTTGCCCTTGACGATCTTCTCATACATCCTGGATCTTCCGGCTACATCGTCGGACTTGACTGTCAGAAACTCCTGAAGGGCGTAAGCAGCTCCGTAAGCCTCCATGGCCCACACTTCCATCTCACCCAATCGCTGCCCACCGAACTGGGCCTTTCCTCCAAGGGGCTGCTGGGTAACCAGGGAATATGGACCGGTAGAGCGGGCATGTATCTTATCATCCACTAAGTGATGAAGTTTCATTACATACATGACCCCGACTGTGACCGGATCGGCAATAGGCTCTCCCGTATAGCCATCGTAAAGAACCACCTCGCCGAGTTCTGATTGTCCTGATTCTACCAGGAGCCGGCGTATCTCTTCCTCACCTGCTCCGTCAAACACCGGAGACGCAACCGGCACGCCCTTTTCAAGGCTCAAGGCAAGATCCCGCAGCTGTTCGTCATCCAGGTTGCCTAACAGGGCATTCAGTTCGTCTTCCGAATATACATTGGCCATCTTTTTTTTGATCATGTCGATCTTGTAATCTCTTGCCAACCCAGCGAGCTGCGCTCCGAGGTTTTTTGCGGCCCAGCCCAGATGGACCTCCAGAATCTGGCCAATATTCATCCGTGAGGGTACGCCCAGTGGGTTTAAAACAATGTCAACCGGGGTGCCGTCCGCGAAATATGGCATATCCTCTACCGGCACGATAGCGGAAACCACGCCCTTGTTTCCATGACGTCCTGCCATCTTGTCACCCACGGCCAGCTTCCGCTTCATTGCCACGCAGACCCTGACCATCTTGATCACACCTGGCGGAAGATCATCCCCTTTCTTCAGACGCTCAATTTTTCCTTCAAAATATTCGGTCTTTTGCCGGACTTCACTCTCATACCATGACAGCACATCACTGACTGCAGGAGGCAGCCCCCTGCTGCCCTCCAGCATGAGATCTCTCAGGCGATGGATGGGAATCTTCCGGAGCATATCGCCACTGATCTCCTGCCCTGCTTCAAGATATACCTTGCCTTTGCTGTCTATTATTGAAACCGATGCCTTATGCCCTTTGAGATGACCCTCCAGCTTCTTAAGAGCGGTCCGGCGAATCACATTGATCTCATCCGCCTGATCCTTAAGCATACGTGCTATTTCAAAGTCCTCAACGGCCTGGATCCGTTCATCCTTTTCCACACCTCTGCGGCAAAAGACCCTGGCCTCTGTCACTACACCATGGATTCCGGGCGGCACTCTGAGAGACGTATCCTTTACGTCTCCTGCCTTCTCGCCAAAGATGGCCCGAAGGAGCTTTTCCTCGGGAGTGAGTTGGGTCTCTCCTTTTGGTGTGACCTTGCCCACAAGTATGTCTCCGGGCTTAACCTCTGCCCCTATACGTATAATGCCGCTGTCGTCCAGATCGCTCAGGGCATCCTCCCCTACATTAGGTATGTCACGGGTTATCTCCTCCTTGCCCAGCTTGGTATCCCTGGCCTCTACCTCGAATTCCTCAATGTGTATCGATGTATAGACATCTTCCTTGACCAAACGTTCACTCACGACCATTGCATCTTCGAAGTTGTAGCCCCGCCACGGCATAAAAGCCACCACGACATTCTTGCCCAATGCCAGTTCTCCGTTGTCAGTAGATGGGCCGTCTACGAGCACGTCCCCCTTTTTAAATTTCTGCCCGGGAAGCACTAATGGCCTTTGGTTAAGCGTTGTGGTCTGATTGGACTTCTGGTACTTGGTAAGTTTATGTATTTCCACCTCCACCGGCAGTTCCTTTGACTCATCCTCATCATAGACCACTACCAGGCGTGAGGCATCGACATCTTCCATCCATCCGTCCCTTCTCGCAACCACGGTCACACCGGAATCCGTAGCCACTTTTTTCTCGATTCCGGTACCCACGAGCGGGGCCTCTGAAACCAGCAAAGGAACTGACTGCCGCTGCATGTTGGAACCCATTAAGGCCCGGTTTGCATCATCATTTTCCAGGAACGGTATAAGACCTGCAGAAACACTGACTAACTGGTTGGGGGCCACGTCTATGGCAGTAATCTCCTCTGCCGGGACAATAATAAACTCGCCCATTCTCCTGGCGCCGACACTGTCATCAATAA
The DNA here is from genome assembly GCA_003194485.1 of Deltaproteobacteria bacterium. NCBI lineage: Bacteria > Pseudomonadati > Myxococcota > Myxococcia > Deltaproteobacteria bacterium. The sequence goes on along the minus strand of PQXD01000014.1, from coordinate 16,004 downwards.
TATATCCGTCATCATCAAGATTGATCGTCGCCTGCGCTATGGTCTCCTTCTCCTCTTCAATGGCGGTCATGTAGACCACCTCCCCTGTGGTCCTGCGGTCCTTAACCTTACGATAGGGAGTCTCCAGAAAACCGTACCTGTTTATTCTGGCAAAACAACTCAGAGAGACTATCAGCCCGATATTCGGACCTTCAGGTGTTTCAATGGGACAAATCCTCCCGTAATGAGTGGGATGTACGTCCCGCACCTCAAACCCTGCCCTCTCCCTGGACAGGCCCCCCGGCCCCAAAGCGGACAACCTTCGCTTGTGAGTTATTTCAGCAAGTGCGTTTGTCTGGTCCATGAACTGGGAAAGCTGGCTGGAGCCGAAAAACTCTTTTATGACAGAGCTTACGGGCTTGGGGTTCACCAGATCATTAGGCATTAGCGCCTCGACTTCCTGGAGGGTCATTCTCTCTCTAATAGCCCGCTCCATCCGGACCAACCCGATTCTGTACTGGTTCTCTATAAGCTCGCCTACCGATCTGACCCGCCGGTTACCCAGATTATCTATGTCATCCACCGGCCCCTGCCGGTCCTTTAAGCGGACCAGCTCCCTCACGGTCTCCATTATGTCCTCGGCCGTGAGGACTTTCAGGGAAAGGGGTAAATCCATACCCAGCCTCTGATTAATCTTAAAACGGCCTACCTCTGAAAGGTCATAGGTGCTGGGATTAAAAAAAAGGGAATTAAAAAACTTCTCGGCCACCTCGGGTATCGGGGGACTGCCGGGACGGAGCCTTCGGAATACCTCTATAATGGCCTCTTCCTGACTCTGCGTCTTGTCCTGGAGTAATGTGTCCCTCATGGAAGAACTTACCTTGATCTCATCGATGAACAGAACCTGTAATTCCGCAATTCCTTTCTCTCTCAAGAGCGCCAGGTCCTTTTTTGTGACCGAAGAGTTCATGGGAATCAAAACCTCACCGGTTTCAGGATCAACTACATCAAGGGCGGTAATCTTTTCTATGAGATCATTTTCTTCAACAGGTACCATGGTGATACCCGCCTCCTCGAATTTCTTCATCGTGGTCCGGGAGAACTTGCGGTTCTTTCGTAAAATGATCTCGCCCGTAACAGGATTCACCACGTCCAGAGTGGCTTTCTGGCCCAACATAGTCTCTGCATTCACCTTGCGATACAGAAGACGGTTATCAATAATATACGTATCCCAGTGATAGAAAATGCTCAGTATATCCTCGGTGCTGTAACCCATGGCTCTCAACAGCACTGTTACAGGAAATTTCCGCCTGCGATCTATCCGGACATGCAAGATGTCTTTTGGATCAAACTCTAAGTCTATCCAAGAACCACGGACAGGAATGATCCTGGCGGAATAAAGCAGTTTCCCGCTGGCATGCGTCTTTCCCTTGTCATGGTCGAAAAAGACCCCGGGGGACCTCTGAAGCTGGCTGACCACAACTCTTTCGGTACCATTAATAATAAAGGTGCCTGTCCTCGTCATAAGAGGAATTGTGCCAAAGTAAATCTCCTGCTCCTTGATATCCCGTATACTTTGTACTCCGCTTTCTTTATCTATGTCATAAGAAAGGAGTCGCGCCACGATCTTCACCGGCGCGTCATAAGTTACGCCGCGTGAAATGCATTCCTCCTCGGAATATTTGGGCTCGCCTATAGAATATTGAACAAATTCAATAGAAGACGCACCTGTGAAATCCGTTATCGGAAAGACGCTTTGGAATGCTGCCTGAATTCCCACATCTTCCCTGACTTCCGGAGCCACGTCTTTTTGCAGGAACTTAGCGTAGGAATGCTGCTGCATTTCAATTAAGTTTGGAATATCAATGACTTTTTTTACACGACCAAAGTTCTTCCTCACTGGAAGTGTCTGAGTTTTTGTCATAGAGTATTGCCTCGAGTCAGCCTTTTTATTGCGCTTTATTTACGATAGGGGAAACTGAATACAGGAACGGGGTTTATTCCCGTTCCTTTATTTTATCTCTACCTTTGCGCCGACCTTCTCGACTTGCTCCTTTATTTTCTCGGCCTCTTCCCTGGAAACCCCTTCTTTGATGGGTTTTGGTGCACTCTCAACCAGTTCTTTAGCCTCCTTAAGGCCCAGATTTGTTACAGCCCTGACTTCCTTGATTACCTTGATCTTCTCACTGCCGAATTCCACCAGAATGACATCGAACTCTGTCTTTTCCTCAGCGGGAGCACCGGCAGCTGCACCGGCAGCTGCACCGGCAGCTGCTACTGCGACCGGCGCCGCGGCACTGACACCAAATTTATCCTCCAGATCCTTGATGAGCTCAGAAAGCTCAAGCACTGTCATATTAGATATGAATTCAATTACGTCCTCTTTGGAAATAGCCATTTCAGTCTCCTTTTAACTATCTATGATTATAGGCGTTCACAGGTTCAGGGTTTACCGTTCAGGATTGCTTTGATGCCTTCTCCATTCCGAACTCACGAATCAAAGGTTCAAATTTCCGTTAAACTCTGAACCTTTGAACCCATGAACCCTGAACCTCTTGGGCAGAATCACTTATTCAATTGTCATTATTATTTTTTCTGGTCTTCAATCGCCATTAACGCATAGAGCAATTTTTGCGGTATGCCCGACAGGACCCTGACAAGACACGCAGGAACGGCAACAAAAACCCCAAGCAGTTTTGCAAGCAGAACCTCCAGACCAGGCAGTTCTGACAGGGCCTGGATCTGGGCAGCATCAATCAACTTTCCGTTCATAACGCCGCCGCGGATTTCAAGGACCTCATTCTCCTTTGCGAACTCCGCTATGACCTTAGCCATGGACACCGGATCTTCATAGGCAAAAACCACGGCATTAGGGCCTGAAAACTGATCTGAAAGCACTTCCGCCGGAGTACCTTGTACGGCCCTTCTGAAAAGGGTATTTTTCGACACCTTAAACTCGGCGCCTGACTCCCTGAGCTTTTTTCGAAGTTCATTGGCACCAGCAACATCGAGACCTGGAAACCGGGTCATAATTACAGTTGCAGACCTGGAAAACTTCTCATGCAGATCCTGGACGATTGTCTCTTTCTCCTTAATCCTTAAAGACAAATTTCTCCCCCCTTTCTACCACAGGCAGTTATTTTTTACTGCCAAAGGCAGAGGCCTCACCTATCTGGGCAGGTAGAGCCAAGTACTGAGCCGACTCTATTAAACACATGAGGTGTACCTACTGTCTCTGACAAATGAGCAGATATGGAAATGTTGAATTTTGAATTGCGGACAAAATAGTAAATATTCGGTGAACCCGTGGTCCACTGTGGAAGTTGCCATCCGTGCCCTGCCGCAGGAGCGGTTTGCCTTTTGCAGGGTTTCGATCGCGGGCCGGATTGCACTGCCTCTCCGGTCCGCGATGAGTGAGCTTTGAAACCCGGAAAAAGGTAACCGCTTCAAGGCAGGATATAACGGGTTCACCGGATATTTACACAAAATATAATATTATTCCTTAGAAATTCAGAATTTAACACTCAAAATATAGTCCAGCACCTTAATTCGGCATTCAGAATTCAACATTAATTATTTAGGAAGCGACTGCTTTGACTTCAGCTGGATCCACCTTCACTCCAGGGCCCATTGTAGTGGATATTGCAACGCCCCGCACATAGGCCCCCTTGCTTGTGGAAGGCTTTACTCGAAGTAATGCCTCGGCAATCGCTGCAAAATTCTCCCTGATTTTACTGGAGCCAAAGGAAACCTTACCCAAGGGAATATGAACAACCCCGCCCTTGTCTACACGGAAATCCACCTTCCCTGCCTTTATCTCATTAACCGCCCTGGAGACATCAAATGTGACAGTCCCGGTTTTGGTATTTGGCATCATACCCCTTGGCCCGAGAATCTTGCCGATCCTGCCCACCATGGACATCATATTGGGAGTAGAGACGACTTTATCAAAATCAAGCCATCCTCCTTTAATCTTTTCTATCACATCCTCGGCACCGACATAGTCGGCACCGGCATCTTCAGCCTCTCTGGCCTTTTCGCCCTTGGCAATGACCAGGACACTTTGAGTACGTCCGGTACCATGAGGAAGGACAACAGAGCTTCTCACATTCTGATCCGCCTTCCTGGGATCAACACCCAAAACTATGGCCGTATCTATACTCTCATCAAATCTGGCATAGCTTGTGCTGATGACAATGTCTATTGCCTCATCCAGGCTGTACCTTCTGCTGGTATCTACTCTGGCCCTTGCGTCACGATATTTTTTGCCATGACTTCCTGCCATACAACTCTCCCTTTAATCAACGATTTCGATGCCCATACTGCTGGCTGTGCCTTCAATGGAACGTACAGCTGCATGCAAATCGACAGCAGTCAGATCCGGCTTCTTTTTCATGGCGATTTCCTCTACCTGCTTCCTGGTAACTTTGCCGACCTTGTCCCGGTTAGGTATCCCTGAACCTTTCTCGATACCAGCCGCCTTCTTCAGCAATACAGATGCAGGAGGCGTCTTCATAACAAAGCTGAATGACCTGTCTGCATATACTGTTATCACAACCGGTATTATCATCCCGATCTGGTCCTCTGTCTTCGCATTAAAGGCCTTCACAAACTCCATTATGTTCACTCCATGCTGGCCCAAAGCCGGTCCCACAGGCGGTGACGGATTTGCCTGTCCGGCGGGGATCTGGAGCTTGATATATGATAAGATTTTCTTGGCCATAATATTCTCCTTTAACCGGCCTTTTGTACGCTTCCGAATTCCAGTTCAACAGGTGTTGACCTTCCAAAAATAGAGACAAGTACACGGATCTTCCCTTTCTCAGGGCTGACTTTATCCACGACACCGTTAAAATTGGCAAAAGGCCCTTCTGTCACGGTCACATGATCACCTTTTTCAAAGCTATACTTGGGTACAGGCTTCAGCGCCCGCTCTTCCATCTGGCGGATTATGTGTTCAGCCTCTTCATCTGAAAGGGGTACCGGATTCTTCAGGCCGCCGATAAAACCGGTCACTTTTGGGGTATCCTGAACCAAGTGCCACGACTTATCATTCAATTCCATATGCACCAGGATGTAGCCGGGGAAAACCTTTCTGGATGAGGTGCGTCTCTCTCCTCCCAGTATCTCTACCACCTTCTCCATTGGGACAACAATATCGGAGAAATATTCCTCCATCCCGTGCTGCTTGATCCTCTCCTCTATAGAGGCCTTGACCTTATGCTCAAACCCGGAATAAGTATGAACAATATACCATTTATGCTCCATATAAATTACTCATTTAAAAGCTACGGAACGTTGAAATTAGAAAATAGAAATTGGAAATTTGGCTTTCATGCTTTTGTTTCGTTTCATCTTTTCCTAATCTCTAATTTCTAATTTCCAATTTCAAGCCATGAACGGCTACTTTTTTAAAGGAATTGCCTCAACCGGCAGCCATTAATCTGCAAATATACATCATCAGACTCCTGCTAATAAATGAGGAAGCTGACAAGCTTTGTCAAGGAAAAGTCCACTATACCAAGGTAGGCGGTAAAGAAAAAGGTAATTGCCAATACGGCGGTGGTCAGCGCAATTGCCTCTTTCCTGGAAGGCCAGGTTATTTTATCAAATTCAACACGGACCTCTATGAAAAAGGATTTAACCTTGTCGACCCAATCTTTAATGCCGCTTCTCAAGGCAGGGCTGACCTCCGCCCGACCAGAGACATCGTTGGGTGGGGAATAGCTCTTGACAGGCTTGACATTGCCTTGTTTTGCAGCCTGTGCTTTTTTTCTGCTCTGTATCTTTTTGGATTTTTTTTTAGACACTTAAATTTCTCAACTTACCGGAGTCGATTTTCGCTTTCTGGCAACAAACGATGGCAGGCCAGGAGGGACTCGAACCCCCAACTCCCGGATTTGGAGTCCGGTGCTCTACCGTTAGAGCTACTGGCCTACTGATATCCGCCCCCTTTTCCCGCACCGGCTTTATTGAACCTACTTTATCTCCCTATGTATGGTATGCCGCCTGTCGAATCGGCAATATTTCTTTAATTCAAGCTTATCCGGAGTAATCCGCTTGTTCTTTGTAGTAGTATAATTACGCCGCTTGCAGACCGTACACGCAAGGGTGACTATCTCTCTCATAACCTGCCTCCTACTCCACGATCTTGGTTACCACGCCGGCCCCGACCGTCCGGCCGCCTTCACGGATCGCAAACCTGACTCCCTCTTCCATGGCAATGGGCTGGATCATCGAGACCTCAAGAGATACATTGTCCCCTGGCATAACCATCTCAACGCCCTCCGGCAGTGTCACCACACCTGTAACATCCGTGGTCCGGAAATAAAACTGCGGACGATATCCTGCAAAAAACGGGGTGTGACGGCCGCCCTCCTCCTTGCTCAATACATATACCTCTGCATTGAACTTCTTGTAAGGCTTAATGGATCCCGGTTTGGCCACTACCTGACCGCGTTCGACTTCGTCACGCTTCGTACCGCGAAGCAATATACCGATATTGTCGCCGGCACGGCCTTCATCCAAAAGCTTCCGGAACATCTCAAGACCGGTGCATACCGTCTTGCGGGTAGGACGAAGCCCTATTATCTCCACATCTTCGCCGACATGGAGTACGCCGCGCTCAACACGGCCGGTCACAACCGTACCGCGGCCGCTGATGCTGAATACGTCCTCAATGGGCATCAAAAAAGGCTTGTCTATGTCACGCTCAGGCTCAGGGATGTAACTATCAAGTGCCTCCATCAACTCGAAAATGCACCTGGTCTTCTCAGGGTCTGTGTGATTGTTCAGGGCCTCAAGCGCACTGCCCTTAATAATAGGAATATCATCGCCCGGAAATTCGTACTTGGTGAGAAGGTCCCTCAACTCAAGCTCAACCAGCTCGATAAGCTCGGGATCATCCACCATGTCACACTTGTTCAGAAAAACCACAATAGAAGGTACACCTACCTGACGGGCAAGCAGGATGTGCTCACGGGTCTGAGGCATCGGGCCGTCATCGGCACCGACTACCAGAATGGCACCGTCCATCTGGGCAGCACCTGTGATCATGTTCTTGATATAATCGGCATGGCCGGGACAATCCACATGGGCATAATGACGCTTGTCTGTTTCATACTCCACATGAGCAGTAGCTATGGTAATGCCACGCTCCCGCTCCTCAGGGGCCTTATCGATGTCGTCAAAAGGAATATACTTCGCCTTGCCCTGTTCAGCCAAAACACGAGTCATGGCTGCGGTAAGCGTGGTCTTGCCATGATCAATATGACCGATTGTACCTACATTAATGTGCGGCTTAGTACGCTCAAACTTTTGTTTGCTCATTTTTCTCAGTTACTCCTCAAATAATACGTTTTTGAGACCCATATGGAGCCCACGACCGGGATTGAACCGGTGACCTCTTCCTTACCAAGGAAGTGCTCTGCCGACTGAGCTACATGGGCGTCTAATCTCAGTGGAGCGGGAAACGGGACTCGAACCCGCAACCCTTAGCTTGGAAGGCTAATGCTCTAGCCAATTGAGCTATTCCCGCCCAAAGGGAAACTAACTATATCCATTGGTGGAGAGGGGAGGATTCGAACCTCCGAAGGCATCGCCAACAGATTTACAGTCTGTCCCCTTTGGCCAACTCGGGAACCTCTCCATACTTTTCCAATGCAATGGAGCTGGCGATGGGACTCGAACCCGCAACCTGCTGATTACAAATCAGCTGCTCTACCGATTGAGCTACACCAGCCAAGTTAAACAATCCATAATAGTGATCTTTTTAAAAAAAGCAAGACCTTTTGATCACAAAAAAAGGCGGCGCATATCCAGCCAGCGCCGCCCCTGTCATTACTCGGGCAATCGAGCCATCTAGCTCCTAATGTATATCTTTTCCTTCATACTGCCATGCAGTCACCATTTTCTCAAGTCCGAAACCTGCCTTGCCTGCTCTCACATCCCTTGCCCAGCGCTCATGCACATAGGCAGTGGTCCTGTAGAGCAGATGGGCGAATTTGGAGTACGGAAGAGAAAGGAACAGGGTCGCCACACACCCCAGATGCAGCACGTATACCGGGTAGGCAAGGACCGCCACGTCCGCCAGGCGTATTATCTCTGCCGCTGCACCGCTCACTCCCACTGCAAAAATGAGCCATATCAGGATCCAGTCCTGTGTTGAGCTCGTAATGGTACCCTCTGCAGTCTTCCGTCTCCTCATATTCCTGAGCATCCATATCCCGGCTATGAGCATGACAGCGCCGATATTGGCCGCAATCTTGACCGGATGATACAGGACAAGAGGTGTTTCGAATCCGGCCTCAGGGAATAGAATGCTCAGCACGTCCGCCTGGATCATGACGAGGATGGTCACAGTAAACAGGATAATGAATGACCACAGGACCCAGAGATGCCCTGTTGAACGCTCTGCCACCTCTCCGCACTTCTTGAAGCGCTCATGGGTCAATATCTCCTTAACGGCAGGCCATACATATTTTGTCAGAAAGGGACCCAGTGCAGGCGTTGCGGCCTTCCCGGTGTATGAACTCGGCAGTCCGGCGCCCTTGGAGATATCGCTCCAGAACTGGAGTACTCCCTTTACGCTGGCATAGATCACAAGGGCAGAAATGGAAAGGAATAGAGCGTCTATTGGCACCACGGTCAGGAACTTGTGATATACGACCGTGCCCTCAGGAATCGGAAATGCCTCTTTTGTGTACTGTGCCCAGAGAAATGCCACGACCATCACGGTAAACATCGACGCGATTACAGTGCCTATCACCCCGCCCGCGCTGTCCAGCATATTCGCCAGGGCCTTGGGCCTGGCATAGTGCTTTATGGCATTTATCCTGATTGCGCTCAGCACGTCACCTGGACGGGCATTCCTTGGACAATACTTTGTGCAATCACCGCAGTTATGACATAACCAGACATCTGCATCCCCTGCGACTCTGGATCCCAGACCCCACTGAGCCCAAAGCATCTCCTTTCTGGGAAACGGGCTCTCGTCCGTGGACAAGGGACAGACTATGGAACACGTCGCACACTGATAACAGCGGTTAACCGTGTCCCCGCCTGCCTCCATGACGCCCTTTACGAACGCCAGGTCCGGCTCCACCTGATTTCGTTCAGCCATGATTAGTACCTCCTAGAAACCTTTGAATGGATTCGGTCCCAATTCGATCACCTCATCTGTAAACTCATTTATGATCTTGGGGATTTGATCATACTCGTCAATGGCAACCTGTGCCAATTTTACACGCTCCGCCTCGATTCCCAGGGAGCTGAGTGACTCGGCAACATTTGCCATGCGCTTCTCTGACAGCTCACTGCCCTTCACAAAGTGGCACTGGTAATCATCACCGAACCTGCAGCCAAGCAGCAAGGCGCCGTCTATTCCACTTGACATGGCGTCCTTGATCCATGCCACGTTAACAGAACCAAGGCACCGGACAGGAATGATCCTGGCCAAGGGTGACCAGGAAAGCCCCTTTCTGGCTGCCATATCCAGGGCTGGATAGGCGTCGTTCTCGCAGGCAAAAATGAGCAACCTGAGCTTGTCTTCGTCGTCGTCAGGCACCTCGATCGCCTTGATCATCGAGCCTACGATGTCGATACTGTAGTCCTTGAAGTTGATTATGCGCTCCGGACATGCGCCCATGCACGTACCGCAGCGGCGGCACCTCGTGGGATTGAGTTTGGGAGTACCTGCCTCATCGTCATCAAGGGCCCCGAACGGACACTCTTCAGTGCAGCGCTTACACTGAGTGCAGCGCTGGAAGTAGAAGTCAGGATAATCAAAATCCCATACGCGCGGATGGACCGAGTGGCCCTCGTCAATGGCCTTCAGGCACTGGAGGGCCTTGAGTGTTGCGCCTGCGGCGTCCTCCATTGCCTCCTCTATGGTCATTGCCCTGTGCACTGCACCTGCGGCATAGATCCCTGTCCGCCTTGTCTCATATGGGAAACAGATGAAGTTGGAATCGCAGTAGCCTCCGAAGAGGTCCAGATCACGGAATGCCGGGCCCTGCCTGTATGCCATGTTCACTACCGCGTCATCCCTGGTGGTCGGGACCATCCCTGTGGCAAGTACCGCGAGATCCACATCCAGGCTGATGTTGCCGCCGATAAGAGTATTATCCACATTGACGGTCAGCCCGCCTGAGCCGTTGTCCTTGATTTCAGTGACATCTCCCTTGGTAAGAAAGATCCCGGGATCGTTCTGAAGGCCCTGGTAGAAGTACTCATACTGACCTGAAGTGCGCATGTGCTCGTATAAGACATATGCCTTGCCGTCATCAGGCTGGTCCTCACGCAGGTACTTGGCCTGCTTGAGGGCCACAAGGCTTGTTACTACCGAGGCATACGGGAAATCAGCATCGTCCTTTGAGCCCCCGGGGCTCTGGATAAAGGCCACCGATTTGACTTCCCTGCCATCGGATGGGCGAACGATCTTGCCCTTCTTGGCGATTTCCTCAAACTGGCAGTTGGTAATGACATTGGGATTGCCCCAGGCCAGATGCTGGAACTCATCTTCTGCCGGCACGTAAGGTTTCCACCCTGATGCCAGGATCACCGCCCCGCACACCTCGGCGTTGGGATCTTCCTCCATGTAGTGCTTACGTCCCTCGTTCTTCTCTTCGTATCTCTTTTTCTGATCCTCTGCCGAAAGCTCTTTTCCGCTCTCGTCCAGCTTTTCCTCGTCGGTCAGCGGAAACGGGGCATCCCACTCACTCTTTGTCCCCGCCTCCTTCAGGCTGACCCTGAAGTCTCCGGGGAAATTGCCGATACGGGCCACTTCGGTATTGGTCTTGACTGTTATCTTGTCATTGGCGTTGACCCTGTCAATCAGGTCCTGGACCACGGGATTGATAAGCTCGGAGTATTCAGGACCCACAGGGACCTGCTTCCTGAGCTGTGCAGCCCAGCCGCCAAGCTCCGCCTGGCGCTCGACCAAAATGCTTTCGTGTCCTGCCTCAGCCGCTTCAAGCGCGGCAGTCAGACCTGTAACCCCGCCACCAATGATAAGAAGGCGCTGATTGATCTCCTCTGCCTTAAAAGGCTCCGCCAGATTGGCCTTCTGCGCCTTGACCACTGCCATGCGGATATAGTCCTCAGCCAGCTCCTGCACGTGCTCTTTCTGGGCCTCGGCATTCTCATCGTCCGCCTTTACCGGATGACTCCACGTAACCAGCTCGCGAAGACTCGTCTTCTCCACTATTATGCCAGGGAAATCAAAGATCTTGAACTCATACCTGGGAGAAATTCCGGCCAGAACAACCGCGTTCACCCCTTCATTATCTATATCCTGCTTCACCATGGCAGCGCCTTCAGATGAATACAGGTCGGCATGGGTACGCACTATCTCAAGGCCGAGCCCGGTTGCAACTTCCACAAGCTTGTCTATATCCAAGGCCTCGGCAATACCATCTCCAGTGTATATGTAAAGTCCTACTTTTCTCGACATCAGCCTGCCCTCCTCACCAGCGTCTGGACGGCCTTCAAGGCCGCAGCAGTTGCACTCTGAGCAGATGAAACTACATCAATAGGCCGCTTGGCGCAACCGCAAGGAATAATGCCATCTTTGGGGACCACAAAACCGTCGGAGTTGTATTCGATCCCGGGGATCTGTGTTGTTGCCCCTGCCGGTTGCATGCCTGTGGCCAGTACCGCAAGGTCTACTTCCTGTTCGACCTTGCCTCCGCCAATGGTGTCTTCCGCCACCAGAACAACGCCGCCGGGGCTCGACCCCTCTCTTACCTCAGCCACCTTGCCCTTGATAAAGTGGACCTTTTTGTCTTCCTTGACCTTATTATAAAATTTCTCATATTTCAGCCCCGGAGAGCGGATATCAATATAGAAAATATATATCTCAACATCCTCCGACTGCTCCCTCAGATAACAGGCCTGCTTCAGTGTAGCCATACAGCAGATGTACGAACAATATTTCAAATGATTCTCGTCTCTGGAACCTGCGCACTGCACAAAGCCCACTGTCTTCGGCTCCTCCTTGTCGGACGGCCTGACGATCTTCCCATCGGTAGGTCCTGAGGGGGACGCCATGCGCTCCACCATCATGTTGGTAACGATATTATCGTATTTCCCAAAACAGAGATTATCTATCTTTGTGGCATCATACGGATTCCACCCGGTTGCCACGATGATGGCCCCGACATTCAGGCTTACGGTCTCTGCCTTCTGATCAAGGTCTACATGCCCGGCCGGCATGGCCGCCTTGATCTGCTGGCCGTCGCCCGAAGAGACTGCAGAGGGATCCAGCACACACTGATTGGGGAAGGCCATCATGTTGGGCATATATAAGGGCTTCCGCGTATCCATACCAAAATTGAAATCATTGGGAATCTCGGTCGCGACCGCCTCGGCTCCTGCAGCGCAATTGGTGCACTGCGGGGTCGTGTACCTCGGATTCACCCTCACCTGTACATTAAAGTTCCCGGGTCCCCCGGACACAGACTCCACCTCCGCCAGACTGTAAAAGGTGATCCTCGGGTTTGTCTTAATGCGCCTGTAGTTTATCTCAAGCCCGCATGTGGGAGGACACAGCTTCGGGAAATACTTGTTAAGCTGGGCCACCCGCCCTCCCATATAACTTTCCTTCTCCACTATATAGACATCATATCCCATTTCAGCGGCCTCAACCGCGGCTGTAAGGCCGCTGAAGCCGCCGCCTATCACGAGTATACTTTTACTCATACGCCCGCTCCTTCTTCAAAAATTAAAAAATGCAATCTAAATTGGAAATTGGAAATTGGAAATTAGCTACTGAAAAATGCGATCAGATTTTCAGACACTATCACTCATTTCCAATTTCCAATTTCCAATTCAAAAAAATGCCAGGCGCCGCCATAGCGGCGCCTGGACATCTGTTAGAAGGTCTAAATCATCCGACCATCCTTAAACTTAAGAAGACCGGACTAGTCAGGGATGATCTGGTGCAACGGCTTCTTGAATATGGACCACTCGCCCTTTTCAGGATCGTACTTAGAATTGACAAAGCACTTCCAGCCGCCTTCCTCCATGGTCTTGGAATCCGCCTCAGGGAAGTCACCACGATAGTAAAAGCCGGGATAACGGCTCTCTTCGCGGAACTGGATGTGACGCAGGTGATCCTCAACACACCAGATACGGTGGACCATCTCCCATGCACGAATCAGCTCGTGCAGACCGCTTGCGGCCATCTTCTCAGAGTCCTCACGGAGCATCTGTAGATGGTGCATGGCTATTTCAAGGAGCTTTGCATTGGTCATGTAGTAAGGAGACCAGCCGCCGCCATACTCGTCGGTGTACTTCATCAGGCGCTCCATCATGTGACGCGGCCTGATATAGTTGGGGTTGATCATGTCATCGGTGGTCATCTTGCTGTGCTCGTAATACGTTACGACCGGCTTATAGATCTCCGCCTTGAGCTCGTCTGCACTCTGCTTCAGTGCCGGCGTAAAGCCTGCATTATCCATAACGTACTTGGCCATGGCCTTGGCAGCCATACGGCCCTCGGCATGTGAACCGGATGAGAACTTGTGCCCGGAAGCGCCCACGCCGTCACCGGCGGTAAACAGGCCGTTGACGGTCGTCATGCGGTTGTAGCCCCATTTGTAGTCATCAGGAACCCAGTCTTCGTTGGGGCCGCTGACCCAGATGCCGCAGCAGCCGGAGTGGCTCCCCAGCATGTAGGGCTCTGTGGGCATGATCTCGGAGCCGACCTTCTCGGGCTCGATGTTCATGGAGGCCCACAGGCCTGCCTGGCCGACGGACATATCGAGGAAGTCCTCCCACGCCTCGCTCTCAAGCTCCTTCCAGTACTTCTTGAGGGCCTTGTCATCCATGCCCTCTGCCTTCTTGTCATCCAGGAATTTCTTGAGTGCGGCAGCAGTGTCCATGAAAACAGGGCCGCGGCCTTCCTTCATCTCTATGAGCATGAGGTGGTTTCTGAGGCAGGTGGGGGTAACCGGCTGCTGGCCGTACGGCGGGTACTTTGCCAGCTCCTCCTTGGCATGATCACTGAACGCATAAGACTCGCCGTAACAGTTGGTCACACCAGCCTTGAAGAGCAGGAACCATGCGCCCACAGGCCCATAGCCGTCCTTGAAGCGGGACGGGGTGAAGCGGTTCTCCATCATGGTCATCTCGGCACCGACCTGCATGCACATGGTATAGGTGGAACCGGCGTTCCAGATGGGGTACCATGCGCGGCCCTTGCCCTCGTCCGTTGTCCTCGGGCGGAAGATATTGACCGCGCCGCCGCAGGCCACCATCATGGCCTTGCACTTGTAGATGCATATCTTGTTCTCGCGGGCGCTGAATCCGACCGCGCCGGCGATGGTATTGGGCTTGTTGGCGTCCAGAAGGAGCTTTACGATAAAGATACGCTCATGGAGGTCATAGCCCATCTCGTCCAGGGCATTCTTCGCGGCCTCGGCCACGATGCACTTGTAGGACTCGCCGTTGATCATGATCTGCCACTTACCGGTGCGCACAGGCCGGCCACCCTCGGTTAGCGGCTTGCCTTCGTCTCCCTTCTGCTTCCAGATGGGAAGCCCCCATTCCTCAAAGAGGTGGACGGAGTCGTCAACGTGACGGCCCAGGTCAAAAATCAGGTCCTCACGAACAACGCCCATGAGATCGCCACGGACCATGCGGACGTAATCAGCCACGGCGTTTTCGCCAATATAGGTATTGATGGCGGAAAGACCCTGAGCCACAGCGCCTGAACGCTCAAGGGCGGCCTTGTCGATCAGACATACCTTGGAGCCGGCAGGCATCCACTTGCCTATCTCAAAAGCCGTGCCGCATGCAGCCATACCACCGCCAACGATTATGGCGTCATATTCATACTCCTCAACCGGGACCTTGGACAGATCCGGTTCGGCCAGGAGTTCCCACTGCGGTTTATTGCGAAGAGCCATATCTTATATCCTCCTTAATTTTACTCGTTCGTTGTCTATGCCTTTTTTCTCAATTCTCAAGTTCAGCCACTTCTTAACCTTAAAGCCTTAAAAGTCTTACGGAGTTTCAAGCGTCTTGCCTGCCTCCGTAAACAGAAGACCGTCGTCGATCGAGCCTGGTTCGGGCTTGCCCTCGTACGGCTTGATGGAACCTTCAGGGGTAGTCCGGATGGGGAATTTGAAACGCTTTATGTTGCCGTTGCGGAACTTGACAGTCCACATGATGGAATCGGAGCTGCGCATAGGCTGGACATAGCCGCCCATGGGAGCAATGTCGGCATAGTGGCGGACCTCGATAGCGCCCTGCGGACAGATCTTTACGCAATTATAGCACTCCCAGCACTGGTCAGGTTCCTGATTGTAGGCCTTCATTGCATCGGGGTTAAGAACCATGAGGTCGTTGGGGCAGATGTACATGCACGCCGTCTTCTCCCCGCCCTTACAACCGTCACACTTCTCTTCAATGACATAGCTTGGCATAATATAATACCTCCTGTTTTATTATTTTTTCAAATTATTAACGTTTCCGGCTGTGATCTCGTGTTTAGTCCTTTTTCCTCTTCACCTCCCTTCGAATATTTACAAAATCATTATGGAAATTTTCTAATAACACAAAATATCAATTAATATGTGTCCCGCAATCAGGTTGACTTTTAAACACAATCCCACTTTGCACCCAAGGACCTCTTTTGGAGCAGAACAATACTGAATTCCCGCTCAGTAATTTCTATTTTCCTTATATTAATGCCGAGGGAAATTGTCAAGGAGAAAATCCTTGCACTGGATATTTCATATAAGATACAGGCAGCAAGCACCGGGTAGGCTGCTTGCCATACAATTACTGCCATTGGTCTGAAGATTCTTTCATAGAGCAACCATTTTTTGAGTCAACTCCTCAATTTTTCTAATTTTTTTTTCACAAAACGAAAAATTTGTCCATGACGGTGATTTTCCGTCAATGTTATTTCCGTATCATTTAACGTGCCTGTGGCGGCGATAGCCGGGTGCTTGACGGTTAGTATATATCCCCTCCTATACCAAGGCCCAAAAGGCCGGCAGCGGCCAATGTAGGACGTC